>NZ_JBNHEP010000287.1:26212-30387 GCF_050015995.1 Dapis brunnea BLCC-M229
CAATAGTGTTAGGTGTTGTAGGTGCTACAGGTTGACTTACTGGTTGACCAATAGTGTTAGGTGTTATAGGTGCTACAGGTTGACTTACTGGTTGACCAATAGTGTTAGGTGTTGTAGGTGCTACAGGTTGACTTACTGGTTGACCAATAGTAGTAGGTGCTGTAGGTGATACAGGTTGACCTACTGGTTGACCAACAGTCGCAGGTGTTGGTGTTGTTGTATTAGGGTCACTGCTAAAAATAGGAGTTTTTACAGTTTGAGGAGTGTTTAAAGGCTGAGTTTCAGTAGTTATTGGTGTAGTTGTTGTTGTCGTTTGAGTCACATTAGTTGATGGAGTTACTAATGTACTACTATTATCAACATTAGCGGGTGAAGTTACCGGAGAATTTATAGGAGTTATTTCCTGATTATTTTCCAGATTTGTACTCACCCCTTCTTCTTGAGGTTGAGTTTCTGGATTTGTCTCAGTAACATCTTGAACTGCTGGAACATTGTTTTCAGAATTGATTGAGGTAAAACTTGAATTGTTAATATCTGTATTCATCGAGAAACTAGATTGATAGTTGGTTACAAACTTACGGATGGCTTCAATACCGACACGATTACAGAAATCACCGAAACTCTCATCTGGTTGCCGTTGTTGCTTGAAATAAAGAAACATTCGCTCCAACTCAGTTTCCAGATTATTGATATGCAGTTTGTCGATATAAGGTTTTGCCAGTCGTGTTTGGTTAGGCGAACCCCCTAACCAAATCTGATAAGTATCAGGAGCACTACCGACAAATCCTAATTCCGCCATGTAGGGTCTAGCACAACCATTGGGACATCCTGTCATTCTAATTACAGGATGTTCCTGTCCTAGTCCCACCTTGTCCAACAATAACCTAATTTGTCCAAGTATGCCAGGCAAGGCCCTTTCTGATTCTGTCATTGCTAGTCCACAAGTAGGAAAAGCCGGACAGGCCATACTGTAGCGCACTAAGGGGTCAATATCTTTTTCTTTGCTAATACCATGCTGAGTTAATATTTGTTCTATTGCTTGTTGCTGCCGTGGTTCAATTTCATAGAGAATTATGTTGTGATTAGCTGTTAACAGCATCGGTAGCTTAAACAACTGAACTATTTTTCGCAAAGCTGTTTTTAGCTGAAATGAATCTTCATCTTTTACACGACCATTTTCTACTGAAATTCCTAAAAATAGCTTCCCATCTCCTTGTTCGTGCCATCCTAGGAAGTCCAAATATTTCCATTCTGGTAGAGGTCTGAAGGGAGCAATGGATTTACCAAAATATTCTACCAACTTGGCCTGAAATTTTTCCACTCCCCAGTCATGGAGTAAATATTTCATTCTAGCATGGCGACGATTACTACGATCACCATAATCTCTTTGAGTAGCTACTATAGCCTTGACTAAATCAAATATATCTTCTTTGGCTACATATCCTATTTCTTGGGCTAAACAAGGGAAAGTATCTTCTTTTCTATGAGTGCGACCTAGACCACCACCTGCTAGAACATTAAATCCTTCCAATTCTCCTGCTTCATTGGTAATCACAACCAGACTAATATCCTGAGTATATAGGTCTATAGAGTTATCTCCTGGAACTGTGACAGCACACTTAAATTTTCTTGGCATATAGTGAGTACCATAAATAGGTTCTTCACTATTAGGGAATATTGTGCCGTTAATATTCTGTTGTCTAGCCGCTTTTACTTCTGGATTTTCTTCTGCACTAATTACTTTTTCTCCATCCAGCCAAATTTCGTAATATGCTCCTGTTTGTGGTGCTAATAAATCTGCTATTTGATTAGCATAGTCTTTAGCATATTTGTATTCAGGACGATTTTTATAGGGAGCTGGTGGAGACATTACATTTCTATTCAAATCTCCACAAGCACCCAGTGTCGAACCCATATTTTTAATAATAGATGATATGACTTTTTTGAGATTTTTCTTTAATACTCCATGCAACTGAAAACCTTGTCTAGTTGTCACACGAAGTGTTCCGTTACCATATTCATGAGACAAACTATTTAGGGTGAGAAAAAGTTGTGGCGGAATAAACCCACCCGGGTTCCGGGTGCGAAGCATCATTTGATAATCTTTTTCTTGCCCTTTAAATTTATTATCTCTGTTATATTGTTGATAAGAACCGTGGAATTTTAGTATTTGAACAGCTTCTTCAGTAAAGTGAGTTGTATCTTCCAGTAGTTGAGTTGCTAGGGGTTCGCGCAAGAAATTACTATTTTCTTTTATGCCTTCTAGCTTAGAAGGTTTTTGCTCTTTAGGCGTTGAAATTTGAGATGGGGTTATCATGGGTAAAAGTGCAAATTGCTACTATTTTATCAGTTACTTAGTAGAGTTAATCTTTGAATATTGCTTTGGAGCTACAATTAGAAACTTTATTTTTCCTTGATTTTATTTATTGATAATTTCCTCTATTTTGTTTTTGCTAATTTATTTACTTTAGCATTCACAATAATTTACCATTACTCTAGCAATATTTCATTAATTCTATATTATACTCTCATATATCCTTATCTTGTCAACCTCTACTAATTTGTAGTTTGACTTGGTTTTTCATCATAAAAAGCAACTATATACAGTGGTTGATTTTACTTAATTTTAGAATATCAATGATTAATCATAATTGTTAACAAATTTTCTAATAAAAATGCCTAATTCACTAATGTACCAAGAAGAAAACTATGTAGTCTTAGAGCCGAATCAACCTGAGCAATTTCTGACAGGTATAGAACTACTAGAAAAATTGCGCGATATTATAGCTCAACAACAATCTAATTTACCTAGAGATTTACAAAAATTATCTTCCCTAGATGCTCAAGCTCAAAAACTCAGAGATACTTATTGTGAGTATGAATTTAGTCCTGGCCAATTTATCCAATGGTATGTGGTGCGTCTGGAAAAGTAGGTTAAAAACTCCTCAATTTTTTTTATAGCCAGGAAAAAACCTTATTTGTGAAATCTTCAATCGTTAGATGATTCAGATTAAAAATTATGTCAGATTAAAAATTATGTTTTTTCTACTTCTGGAGTAGTTATCATAGCAACATCAATCTTTCCCTCTGTAGGTTGACTTACTTCTACCTGCAAATTTGGCCCAAAAAAACTTGATAATTTATCCTGTTTTGCCAACCAAGTGTCTAAGGTAATTAATGAAGAATCAAATTCTAGCACTAAGGCATAAGAACCATTGATAGCTATTTCTCTTAATCCTTGGAGTATAGGTCTTTCCTCATTTGTCGGACTTAAACCTAAGCGAGCCAGAGATTCTTCTAAATGGACTTTTTGGCCATACCTATAGCGAGTAACATCTTGACGTAGTTGATTTTGGATAGGAGTAGCCTGTTTTTCCCTGAGAGTTATGATTTCTTCAGTAGTTGGTTGAGTAAAAGGTACTGGTTCAAGTTCAGCAGCTTTAAGAGCAAGTCCTCCTAGAAGTAGAGGAATTCCATAAAAGAATCCAGCTAAGTTAAGTGTGGGATTATTAGTAAAGTAAGCTGCTGTTCCAATTACAGAGATAATTCCACCTAAAACCAATCCTACTGTCGCTAATGAAATTTGGCGTAGCATATCATTAATATGTAAATATAATTTCAAAGTTTTGATACTTAACTTTTTGTATGAGCTATGAGGTAATTACAAGTTAGTAGTTTGCATAAGTATCTTACCCTCACCATGATTTTAGGTCAACTTTTTTTTCTTTTCCTCTAAATTTTTTTTCAGTAAAGTCAGTAATTAATTTTTAATAAGTAGTTAGATAAAATTAATTACACACTCATTAAATCTTCAACCCCGATCCAGCCGAGATACTAATATATCTAAGCTTGTAAATAATTTTGTCCGATTACTTAATTTATCAAATATCTGTTGTACTTATATAATCAATACCTCGTGAATCTAATAGATATCTCCGGAAAAAAGGGAGTAGGGTTTAGGGTTTAGGGTTTAGGGTTTAGGGGGAAATAATTGATTATTTATGTACGATAATTGATTTGATTTTTGGTTATCGGAGATGTCTAATGAGATGCCAAGCGATTTGTCAACAATCCTCTATGGGGTTGAACGCTAGATAATATCTGTAGCATGAGGGAGCAGGTTCATTAATTGATAATGGATAATTGATAATTACCTCGGGTTTTAACCGTTACGG
>NZ_JBNHEP010000288.1:0-19446 GCF_050015995.1 Dapis brunnea BLCC-M229
CCTGGTTGATTTGAAGTTATAGCCATTAAATTAGTTAATCCTAAATCAATACCTGTAACGTAATTAGATTGTTTTTGCTCTACATCGGAAACAGTGTAAACAACTTCTATTATATAGCAATTTAGCTTAGGTAAAATACGAACTTAGTTAATATTAGTAACCTGAGTAGGAAATTCAATATATGATTATATTTAAGTGTTTATGCAAAATTAATTACACATTACTGCTTATGCAAAATTAATTACACATTTTATTCTACATCTCCAATCTTATCCATAAATTATCAATTCTTTTTCCCTATTCCCAGTTAAGTGTTCCCTGTTCCCTCTCTCAACTAGGAAATTTATTTTACACGACTACTTATGTATAACGTTTATTATACTATTTATCAAAAGTAATACTACGGTTAGAAGGTGGTTAAAATAACCAGAGAAATAACATAGCTTAGTAAACAATCAAATTACGTCAATAAATAGTATAGTGCTACTTGAATCGGGAATCGGGAATCGGGAATCGGGAATCGGGAATCGTAGAGTTTCAAAGGGTTTCAGGATTTATAAATGTCAAAGACCTTAATGCGTAACGCTATATTTAGAAAAATAAAGTTAAATCATAACAAAACTTGTGATTATTGGTATAACCACTAAGGTGTTATTTTAGTTATAAGTTATCACTTGTCATCTCTCCCCAGTTTCCCATCCCCAGTCTCTCACCAAAGATTTCCAGGCTTATGGGTACTGACCGTAGAGCAATTCTCATCTTTAGTCTGTAGACCATCAAAAAAACAAATCTTCTGCTTCGGTGTATCGGTTTCCCCGAAGCAGAAACATAACATTACATTAGGTTAATGTCCAAGTTTGTATAAGTTTCTCAAAGCAGTTGATTATCCTTAACTAGCTAAATAATCATTCATATCTTGTTTTCTTTTACGAAGTTTACTCAAAGCTTCCCGCTCTATTTGCCTTACTCTTTCACGACTAATATTTAGGCGATCGCCGATTTTGGATAGAGTCATACTTTGCCCATCTTCTAAGCCAAATCTTAAGGCCAAAACTTGCTTTTGTTGAGGAGTAAGGTCAGCCATGATTAATTCTAAATCAGTCCGCATGGAAGACTGGAGAGCATAATCCTCTGGAGAAGCTCCTGTGTCTTCTAACAAATCTCCTAACTCTGTATCTTGGTTATCTCCCACTCGCAAATCAAGTGATAAAGGTAAGCGAGCGCGTTCTAAACATTCCCGAATTTGTTTTGGAGTTAAACCTAGTTCTGTTGCTATTTCACCAGTCGTTGCAGAACGACCTAGCTGTTGAGTCAGTTGGCGCTGGACTTTTTTAATCTTGTTCAGCTTTTCTGTAATATGAATAGGTAAACGAATTGTACGGCCTTTTTCTGCGATCGCTCTAGTTATGGCCTGACGAATCCACCAATAAGCATAAGTAGAAAATCTATAACCTTTGGTAGGGTCAAACTTTTCTACTCCTCGCTGCATACCAATAGTACCTTCTTGAATTAAATCAAGCAAATCTACATTTCGTTTGATATACTTTTTAGCAACAGATACCACCAAGCGTAAATTGGCCTCTACCATTTTGCGCTTTGCTCTTTCACCTTCCCTGATAATTCGCTGCAATTCACTCTTTGAGAGATTTTTGGCATCTGCCCATTCTGTTAATGTTGGCTTACGACCTAATGCTTCAGCTAAAGTCTGATTGAATTCTTGTAAGGCTGTTAAGCGTTGGACTTGTTTTCCGTAAAGAATTTCTTCTTCGTGGGTTAATAGGGGAACACGACCAATTTCTCTTAGATAAGTGCGTACAGAATCAATGTCTGAGGTTTTACCAATCTTCATAATCTTTCTCCCGCTAGATAACTCTACTTTGAGGTAGCAAGAAAAGCGGGCGGGCATTACGCTTTTCTTGAATTTTTCTTAAAAAAGTTTTTTCTCTGACCATTTATGATTAATTTGGCCTAGAGAGGGTCTAAATTATAGGTTTTAGATTTTTTAGATATGACCAAAGAGTTCAAATTTTATTTAGATCGATGGACATTTGTTGCCAATAAAATAAGTTTTACTATTTTGGAATTTAGATTTAGTACATAATCCTAGTGGGATTTGGCTAAATTAGACTTTTTTGTTTTCTTAGCGCTTCAGATAATTTTTGTGGCCTTTACATAAATCCATACTATGTTAAGAATATTAACATTTATGAGAGCAGATGGCTATACCTAAAGCAATTGGTTTTTCGGATGAATAAGTTTAATTGCCTATATGAGACTACTCATAAATCCTTAAGAAAATTGCATCCTGCACAACAAAATCACAAAAATTTTGCCAAAATGTTTGATCATGTGAGAAGTCCAGGAATTATTTTCTGACTTTTGACTTTTAACTGCCTTGAGTCTGTCTTACATTCTTTTCGCGGAGCGTTTCCGCAGGAAATGGAGACCTTAAAATTACCCACTCGCTTGACTTTTGACTTAATTCAGACATGACTTATTGTCTCGGTATTATTACTGAATCTGGTATTGTAATGGCCTCTGACTCTCGTACTAATGCGGGAGTTGATTATATTTCGACTTATCTGAAGCTGTTTGATTTTTCTTTAACTGGAGAGCGGGTCATCCTGATTAGCACTTCTGGGAACTTATCAATTACTCAGGGAGTCGTTAATGAACTCAAAAAAGATTTAAAAATTTCTGAGGGTACTAATCTTCATAATTTGTCTACCCTTTATGAAATTGCTCGCTACATTGGGGGGAAAATTCGAAAAATTTTAGAGCAAGACCGCTCTTGGTTGCAACAGGACAGAATTGATACAGGATGCAGTATTTTATTGGGAGGGCAAATTAAGGGGCAAGACCCGGAATTATTTTTGATTTATGCTCAAGGAAATTGTATTTCTGCTACTAAAGAAACGCCTTTTTTACAAATAGGTGAAACGAAATATGGGAAACCTATTTTAGACCGTGCTTTGAGTTTTTATACTTCTTTGGAGGCTGCTGCTAAATGTGCTTTGGTTTCAATAGATTCTACTATGAAATCTAATCTTTCTGTAGGACCGCCGATTAATTTGGTGATGTATGAAAAGGATAGTTTTAAAATTCGGCATCGGTTACAAATGCGTTTGGGCGACCCCTATTTGGCTAAGGTTAGGAAGTTCTGGGAGGTTGCTCTTAAGGAAGCTCTTGATGAAATGCCGGATTTAAATTGGTTATATGATTGTCAAGAATCTCAGGAAGATATTTTGATTGATTAAAAGTACGAAGGCAAGCTAGACAGAGATTTTGGCACAGATACACGGATAATTACAAGTTAGGAAAAATTAAGACTGTAGGTTGGGTTAAGCGCCAGCGCAACCCAACATAAACTTTACTCATAAAGCAGGTGATAAAATTATTTCCTCTGCCTACCTGAATTCTCAAAAACATCAGCCTGAAAATATTTTTTCAGCCAAAATTCTAGTGATATATCTGTTGGGTTTACTTTTTCAAACTAACCTACAAAAATATCCCCCACCAGAATATTTAATCTGTGGGAGATGATATTAATTTAGTTATAAGGAAGAGAGAAGATTTCGGTTAGCAAGTCAGGGGCAACCCCACAGAAACTTTACTAATAAAGCAGTTGAGAAAATTCTTTTGTGTCCTAGGCTGAATTCTCAAAAACATCAGCCTGAAAATATTTTCTCAGCCACAATTTTCTGGCTATATCTGTTGGGTTTACTTTTTCAAACTAACCTACAAAAATATCCCCCACCAGAATATTTAATCTGTGGGAGATGATATTCATTTAGTCATAAGGAAGAGGGAAGATTTTCCGTTGGCAAGTCAGGGGCAACCCCACATGAATTTTACTAACAAAGCACTTTAGAAAATTATTTTGTGTCCTAGGCTGAATTATCAAAAATATCAGCCTGAAAATATTTTCTCAGCCACAATTTTCGGGCTATACTCTGTTGGCTTTCTTTTTTCCAGCAAACCTACAAAAATATCCCCCACCAGAATATTTAATCTGTGGGAGATGATATTAATTTAGTTATAAGGAAGAGAGAAGATTTCGGTTAGCAAGTCAGGGGCAACCCCAGACAAACTTTACTCACAAAGCAGGTTAGAAAATTATTTCCTCTGCCTACCTCAATTCTCAAAAATATCAGCCTGAAAATATTTTCTCAGCCACAATTTTCCGGCTATAGCTGTTGGGTTTCCTTTTTCCAGCAAACCTACAAAAATATCCCCCACCAGAATATTTAATCTGTGGGAGATGAGACTAATTTAGTTGTTAGCTGAAAAGTTGTAAGTGACCGACTGTAATAATTAATAGGATGTTAATTATGTTAATTTGGCTAATTTTAGAATAAAGGAGATTTCATCATCTTTTGCTTCTTTATCTATGTTAACTAGCTCTTGGCAAATGTGAAAGGCTAAGTGCTTCTCAGAGAGTTTTAAAGGCTTTAATGCATCCACAGCACAATCAAGGGCTACTCCAGGATTGTTTGCAGCACCTTTTTCTTGATAATTCCTTATCCACAATTCGAGCTTGAATCTGAGATCCTCTTGGGAAATTCTAAGTAGATAAGAACCCAAGTCAACAATGAAGTTCTTTTCTTCATCGGAGGCTTGACCATCTACAACGGCAGCCAGCGCAGCCAATTTGACAATATTTTGAGCAGATTCAGGATTTATCATATTTCCCTCCATGAAAGTAATTGGAGAAGTGGTTATTTATCTATACGATACATAAATAACTAACTAATCTTCTCACTTCCTACTCTAAATCAAAGTCGTCAATTTTAAGTTATTTCATTCATCAATATTTTTGGAAAATTCTCTCTCTGACAATTAAAAATTATCATAAATTCTGGTCAACTAAATTTTCCTATTTGTAGTACAATACCTTTTGCTGATTAAACAAGTAGTAGATATAATACCAAGCGCAATCTATTTTTGCTACAAATATTTGGACTGTTTCTAGTAGTCAATAGTCAGTATTCAGTAGTTAGCCTTAAATGGCTCTGTTATTATCATTTTTCACCCTAAAACAATTCTATTACTACACTCCATACATATGATTCAACCATTTGATTTGACCAAATTATTCATACTAAATTCTTTTTTTTAGGCATGGTATAAGGGAAAATCCAAAAATAAATTGTGTAGTGCTATGGTAGCTTGGTAATTTATGAATAATGCTTTAGAGTATTGCAGTTTATGTTTATAGTTAAATTATTTTTGTTACTTTCCATAGATAAATATACTTGCTCACAATAATTTTTTCCTTGGTGAGTAAAAAATTAAAAAGATAGTAAATTTTAGTTCTACAAAAGTGAGATTTTATGCAAAAAAAAATCCCCCTACAAAATCAAAGATTATCGTGGGGGATAATCTTAATGTCTTGTTCGATCAAAGAAAGTTTTAATAACTAAGAAAATACTAATCGTGATAAATCTCGGATAAAATAGTTTTCTTCAGGAGCTATTCGACTATCACTACGAACTACACGATCGCATATATAAAAAGCTATATGTTTGTCTCTAAATTCTTGTAGACCTTGCAATGCCTGAATAGCAAAATGAACGGCATTTCTAGGATTGCTGCCGACTTTTCCCCTCTCCTTATATTCATATAGCCAGCGATCAAGCATTGGTGCTACTTGCTCTGGTGAACAATAAAGATGGTGGGAGACTGATTTTACAATTTCATCTTTCTCTTGGTCGCTAGCTTGACCATCTACAAGAGAGGCTAACGCGGCTAATTGCACAGTATACTCAACAACATTAGGATTCATAGTTTTCTCCATGAAAGTCATTTGAAGAAGTGGTTTTTGTCTAGATAAATAGCATCAGTAACTAACCTATCTTCTTACCTCCTAGCCTAAATCGAAATTATCAATTTTGAGCTAATTCATTCATCAATATTTTTGGGAAAATCTCTCTGTGACAATTAAAAATTATCATAAACTTCGGTCAACTATATTTTCCTATTTATAGTACAATGCCCTTTGAACAAAATATAAATAATACATAAAAATTTATTATTTCTACTCTAAGACTTGATATACTTTTTATTTACTTTAATTTAGGCTAATCTGATTAAACGTCTTGCTAAAGCCCTTAGAATAAAATTTAATAAAAATGAATATAAAATTTACTCTTATTCATCAAATTTAAGCTATCTATTCTCTGTTAGCCTACTCATAAATCAATAATCATTAAATATCTAAAAATTAGTACAATTATTAACTATAACTATCTAATTTTTATTTTTTTTTTTCTATATACATCATTATAAATAAGACTATCTATAGGATAAAACAGTCTCAAGAACTACTTAATTATTCTTTTACACCAGAATTAATAATGTCAATAAAAGTCAATCTTAATCATCAACTTATTTACAACTTTAACCGCCCTATTATTCTCGGACCGCATCAGTTAGGATTGCGTCCTTCCCCTCATTGTCGTACTCCGATTCAAAACTATTCATTAAAAATTGAACCTCAAGAATATCAAATTACTTGGCAACAAGACCTTTATGCTAATTTTATTAGCAAAATTAACTTTCTTAATAAAATAAATAAACTTAAAATCGAAGTTGAGATAATTGCCGAACTTAAACCAATAAATCCTTTTGATTTCCTCTTGGAAAGTTATGCTGAAAAATATCCTTTTGTTTATGAAAATTCGCTAAACAAACAACTAACTCCTTTTTTAGAAATCACCGAATCAGGGAATTTACTACAAGAATGGATAAGTAAAAACAGACAAACAGACACCTATACTACTAATTTTATCAATTCTATTAATCAAAAACTTTCCCAAGAAATTAATTATGAAATTAGACTAGAACCAGGTATTCAAATTTGCGAAGAAACTCTCCAAAAAAAAATAGGTTCCTGTCGAGATACAGCTTGGTTATTCGTACAAATTTTGCGTCATTATGGTTTAGCAGCTCGCTTCGTTTCTGGATATTTAATTCAACTGAAAGAAGACATTCCACCCCTTGATAATTCCCCTACTCCAAAATCGGACAATGGAGACTTACACGCTTGGGCAGAAGTTTATTTGCCCGGAGCAGGTTGGATAGGTCTAGACCCCACATCTGGTTTCTTGGTAGCAGAAGGTCATATTCCCCTGGTCTGTACTCCAGAACCTACAGCAGCAAATCCAGTACGAGGCACAACTGAACCCTGCGAGTCTAACTTAGAATTTTCGGTCAAGGTTTCTCGCTACCAAGAAAAACCTAGACCTACTAAACCTTATAGCGAAGAGGAATGGCAAAAAATTAACAACCTTGGTAGGGAAGTTGAGGCAAAACTAAGACGTTTGGGTTTAGGGTTAACTATGGGAGGAGAACCTACTTTTATTTCTATTGATGATTTTGAATCTCCCCAATGGCGAGTAGAAGCTTTGGGAGATGAAAAACGCCGACTTGCGGGAGAATTATTAGACCGTCTGGAAAAAAGATTTGCCAAGAATGGGGGATTATTACATTATGGTTTGGGTAAATGGTATCCGGGTGAAGCTTTGCCAAGGTGGGCGTTAGGATGTTATTGGCGCAAAGATGGGGTTCCTATTTGGGGCGATCGCTCTCTCATGGCAGAGGATAACAAAGATTATGGTCATACTCGGAAGGAAGCGGAAATTTTTATAGAAACTATTGCGCAACAGTTGGGCATTAATTCAAATTGCATTATCCCTACTTATGAAGAGGAAACTGAAACACCTGCGGGTTATGTTTTGCCAATTTTGTCAGTATTGAAAAATGAAAATCTCCATTGGAGTAGTTGTCATTGGCAATTGCCGGAAAGTAAATTATATCTAATTCAAGGTGACTCACCATTAGGGTTTCGTTTGCCACTTAGTTCAATTTCTTGGGCAGAAAATTTGGAACCTGAAGCAACGGTTGATATTAACTACCCTCCCACAACTCCAAGTTCAACATTCTTAGAAGCTCCTGAAAATTCTATTCGAGTAGCTTTAACCACAGAAGCGCGACAGGGAAAAGTACATATTTTTATTCCACCCATGACTTCTGCTAGAAGTTATTTAGATTTAATTGCAGCGATTGAAAATACGGCAAAGCAACTAAAAATTCCTGTAATAGTTGAAGGTTACACACCTCCTGGCAATTCGGGAATAGATGGATTTCAAGTTACCCCAGACCCAGGGGTGATAGAAGTAAATATTCATCCGGCAGAAAATTGGGATGAGTTGGTCGATATTACGACAAGTTTATATGAAGAGGCGCGTTTGTGTCGATTGGGAACTGAGAAATATCAGTTAGATGGTCGTCGGGTAAGTACGGGTGGAGGAGCACATATTACTATTGGCGGTAAGAGTGTTGAAGAAAGTCCTTTATTACGACGACCAGATTTATTGCGTAGTCTAATCACATATTGGCAACATCATCCTAGTTTATCTTATTTATTTTCTGGTTTATTTGTCGGTCCGACGAGTCAGGCACCTCGAATAGATGAGGCGCGACATGAAAGTTTGTATGAGTTGGAAATTGCCTTTCAAGAGTTACAACCGGGAAAAGAAGTTGCGCCAGAATTAATAGACCGTTTGTTGAGAAATTTATTGGTGGATGTTACGGGAAATACTCACCGCACCGAATTTTGTATTGATAAATTATTTCCGGTGGAAAATCTGCGTCGTCGGTTTGGGTTATTGGAGTTTCGTGGGTTTGCAATGCCTCCCCACCCTAGAATGAGTTTATTACAAATGTTGTTAATTCGTGGTTTGCTGGCGTGGTTTTGGGAACAACCTTATCACCGAGATTTGATTCGCTGGGGTACTATGTTGCACGACCGCTTTTTTCTTCCTTATTATATAGGTGAGGATTTGCAAAAGGTAATTGGAGATTTACAGTCGGCAGGTTTTGGATTTGAGTTTGACTGGTTTGCGCCGTTTTTTGAATTTCGTTTTCCGACTGTTGGGGAAATGATGCGGGATGGGTTGCATTTGGAGTTACGTTATGCAATTGAACCTTGGCATGTTTTGGGAGAGGAAACGACTGGTGGAGGAACAGCGCGTTATGTGGATGATTCGATGGAAAGGTTACAGGTAATGTTGCGGGGTGCGATGGGAGATTCGCCGAATCAGGATAGTGTGGTTTCGAGGTATGTGGTTTTGTGTAATGGTCGTCAGGTACCTTTGCGGTCTACAGGTGTGGTAGGAGAGTATGTGGGAGGGGTGCGGTATCGAGCGCGGAAGTATGGAAGTTTGTTACATCCGGCGATCGAATCTCATAGTCCTTTGGTATTTGAAATTGTGGACAATATGGTAGGGCTAAGTATTGGTGGGTGTAGTTATTATGTTAGTCCTCCCAATGGGAAGATTTATCAGCAGTTTCCGGTAAATCATCGGGAGGCGGAGTCGCGGATGGTGGAGCGGTTTGTGGACATGGGGCATTCTTCTGGGAAAGTTGAGTTGGCGTCGCTACAGTTAAGTTCGGAGTATCCGTTGACTTTAGATTTGCGTAGGGGTTAGAGGTATTATCTTTGATTAGATTACCAAATAGAATCGGTAACATAGGCAGCACTATAGCAACAGCAGTAGCTAGGATATGGGTTGTAATCCTTGTTGAAATTTTCATATTAATTGGCTAATTGGTTGGTGTGTTTAATTTTTCAGATGGTGGTGGTTATCCTGTTAATAACCCCACTTAATTAATAATAAAATCTACTTTCTTAAAATGTAAAGTATAGAATAATACTATAGATTGAACGGCTCTATAAAACCTACTTATATCCCTGTAAAGCTAATTATATTAAAACTATAGACTTTTATTAATTCAGGAAATAATTGTGTATTAAAGTCTTTAATAATACATTCTATTCAGTAATAATACTTAAAAAAATATCTAAGGGAATAGCAGAAAATAAATTATCCCAATTTTTGTGCTTTATCGTTACTGGTTACTCCCTACTCCCTTACTTTTTCAATTTCTTCCCTACTCCCTACTCCATTATTTTCATAGCTAATGGGATAATTTTTTGGTGGTGGTGCATAGTAATGGTAGAGAGAGTGTGAGAAGTGTGGGGAGTTTGGGGAGAGAGTGTGGGGAGTTTGGGGAGAGAGTGTGGGGAGTTTGGGGAGTTTGGGGAGAAATTAAAAAAATATATATTCTCACCATTACTATGCAGGACTACCAATTTTTTATTTGGAAGTTCCTAATTGATAGACTCTCGCTCATTTATAGCACTATGTCTTTTGCTTAGGATAATAAATTTGGGTTGTAAGGGAATAAGAAATAGCTATAGCGCTACGCGCAAGTCAAAAGTTAAAATTCAAAAGTTAAAAGTTAAAAGTTAAAATTCAGAGGATTTGCAAAAGGTAATTGGAGATTTACAGTCGGCAGATTTTGGATTTGAATTTGACTGGTTTGCGCCGTTTTTTGAATTTCGTTTTCCGACAGTTGGGGAGATAATTCGGGATGGGTTGCAGTTGGAGTTACGTTATGCAATTGAACCTTGGCACGTTTTGGGAGAAGAAACGACTGGTGGAGGAACAGCACGTTATGTGGATGACTCGATGGAAAGGTTGCAGGTAATGTTGCGGGGTGCGATGGGAGATTCGCCGAATCAGGATAGTGTAGGTTCGCGCTAAGGTATAGAGCGCGGAAGTATGGAAGTTTGTTACATCCGGCGATCGAATCTCATAGTCCGTTGGTGTTTGAAATTGTGGATAGTGCGATAGGACGAAGTATTGGTGGGTGTAGTTATTATGTGAGTCCTCCCAATGGGAAGGTTTATCAGGAGTTTCCGCCGAATCATCGGGAGGCAGAGTCGCGGATGGTGGAGCGGTTTATAGGAATAATGAAAATGTTAGTAGTTTTCCACACTAGGAGGGAAGGAAAGATTTGATGAGGGAAAAATCTCTATTTCTTGAAGCTTCAGAAAATGAAAATATTTCTGTTATTGCTTTTGGGAAAATTCCTGAATATTGAACAGGTTTTTTTGAGCGGGAAATTGAGTTGAATAAAAAGTCATACACAGGGGCAAACAACACCTTATAGCTTTTATAATATCACAAAAATTGTGAGGATGGAGCTAAAAATCCTTTGACCCCCTGAAATTTTTGGGATCTTCAGATAATGAAAATGTTAGTAGTTTTCCACACTAGGAGGGAAGGAAAGATTTGATGAGGGAAAAATCTCTATTTCTTGAAGCTTCAGAAAATGAAAATATTTCTGTTATTGCTTTTGGGAAAATTCCTGAATATTGAACAGGTTTTTTTGAGCGGGAAATTGAGTTGAATAAAAAGTCATACACAGGGGCAAACAACACCTTATAGCTTTTATAATATCACAAAAATTGTGAGGATGGAGCTAAAAATCCTTTGACCCCCTGAAATTTTTGGGATCTTCAGATAATGAAAATGTTAGTAGTTTTCCACACTAGGAGGGAAGGAAAGATTTGATGAGGGAAAAATCTCTATTTCTTGAAGCTTCAGAAAATGAAAATATTTCTGTTATTGCTTTTGGGAAAATTCCTGAATATTGAACAGGTTTTTTTGAGCGGGAAATTGAGTTGAATAAAAAGTCATACACAGGGGCAAACAACACCTTATAGCTTTTATAATATCACAAAAATTGTGAGGATGGAGCTAAAAATCCTTTGACCCCCTGAAATTTTTGGGATCTTCAGATAATGAAAATGTTAGTAGTTTTCCACCCTAGGAGGGAGGGAAAGATTTGATGAGGAAAAAATCTCTATTTCTTGGAGCTTCAGAAAATGAAAATATTTCTGTTATTGCTCTTGGGAAAAAATTGCTTTCGCTTTGTCGCTGCGGACGACTCTTAAAACGGATTCTATATTAAAATTAATTTTAATATTTTCAAATAGATATGAACAGGAAATACATATGTTGAAATCGTTGACTATAAATAATTTTCGTTGCTTCCAATCTTTTGAACTTCAACAACTTAACAGAGTTAATTTATTGGTAGGAATGAATAATAGTGGAAAAACCTCAATTTTAGAAGCAATTCAACTCTTATATTCTGCGTACCAACCTGCACAACTCCAGAAAATAATGTTTTACCGAGGAGAATATTTATGGAGGGAGCGTGATAAACAACTAGATATTCGCCATCTGTTTTATGGGCGTGAAATTTCAGTAGGAAGCAAATTTTCTATAGTAGGAACTAATGATAAATATCAGGAAAATCTAATTGCTTCAATACAAGCAGATTCACCGAATAAATTAGATGAACAAAAAGATTTATTTGATAATTCAGAAGAAATTAGTGATGAACTAGATGAATTAGAAGATATTGTTTTTATGCTTGATTGGAAAAAAAAAGAAGTTAGCATAAGACGCAGATTATCACCTGATGGAGGTATGGATGTTCGTATATTAAGGTCATCTAGAATAACTACAGAAGCAGTTACAAAATCCCAATTTATTACACCATTATCTTTGGATATTGACGAAATTACTCAATTATTTGATGAAATTGTATTAACACCAGAGGAAAATTTGACCTTAGAAGCGCTACAAATTATTGAACCTAAAATTGAACGTATTGCTTCAATTGGTCCTGAAAAATACGGTTCTAATACTAGAATTTTAAGTACTAGAAATGTAGGAGCAAGAGGTGGATTTAGAGTCAAAGTTTCTGACCAAAAACAACCCATACCTATTGGCAGTATGGGAGAAGGAATATGGCGAATTTTAGCATTAGCGATCGCTCTTGTTTCTGCTCAAGGTGGAGTATTACTTGTAGATGAAATTGATACTGGTTTACATTTTTCTACAATGTCTGATATGTGGAAACTTATTTGGAAAACAGCGAAAAAATTAGATGTTCAAGTATTTGCTACTACTCATAATAGTGACTGTTGGAGTAGTCTTGCAGATGTGATTAAAAGTGAAGGTTTAGAAAGTGAAGAAATTTCAATTCACAGAATAGAAGCTGATAAAAATAGTTCTGTAGTTTTCACAGAACCAGAAATTGTTATTGCTGCAAAACGTGACATAGAGGTGCGATAGTAATGGCAAAAAAAGGAAGAAAATTACCTCCTAAAAATAAGCTCTTGGTAGAAGGTGCTGAGGATAAAAGAGTTATTCCATATTTGATAGAAGCTAATGGCATTTCTTGGGGTGAAAATAAAGAAGAAGCTATTGTCTTGATTGAAGTATGTGGTTCAAAAACAGAACTACTAAATAGATATGAAATTTCTACCCAGTTAAAAAGCACTGGACTTTCTGCATTAGGTTTAATGGTTGATGCAGATAACGAACCAGAAAATACATGGCAAACTATTAGGAATGTTTGTTTACCAAGTATTCCTGATTTTCCTGAAAGTTTGCCAGAAAAAGGTCTAATTCATACGACTAATTCTGGTGTTAAATTTGGAGTGTGGATGATGCCAGATAATAAAATGGGTGGGATGCTAGAAACATTTCTGACTTATATGATTCCTGACGAAAATGAACCTATTTGGAATTATGCACAAACAGTTGTTATGGAAGCTAAAAATATAGGTGCACCATTTATAGAAAATCATACTGATAAAGCGAATATTCATACATGGTTAGCTTGGCAAAATCCTCCCGGTCGCCAATTACATAATGCTGTGATGGAAAAAATTTTCAATCCAAAACATCCCCAAGCTCAAATATTTATTAACTGGTTTAAAAAATTATATGACTTGTAAAATTTATCAAATTTAATTTTAACTATAGTAAAAAATTCCAAAATATATAAACAGTCTTAAAATTTGACTTTTGTTAGCTCTCTCTTTTGTTTCAGGATATTTTCTACAAAACTCAAATATGACTCCGATATCAAAATTAGAGACTGTTTGTAAAATAAGTATTAAGAGAACATGCGAGTGACTAAAATCTAAAAGCGGTAATACTTCAAGAGATTGAAATTTGGTAGGTAGAGAAGTATTCAGTACATATATTCCTAGATTTTTAAGCGACAAATATTTGTCTTGATTTCTTCCTCCTTATTCCCTATTCCCTATTCCCTATTCCCTGTTCCCTGTTCCCTGTTCCCTGTTCCCTGTTCCCTATCTCCTTTTTATATTTCCTTTACAAACAATCTCTTATGAGTGATACAAATTAAAGTTATCTCTCAAATTAGTAATATATAACTCTCAACCTGGGGAGCGATCGCTTGAAATATCTCCCCATATTATTGACTATTCAAAATTCCTCTGCTAAAACAAAGGCATCAATATTATTATTATCCTTATTTGTAGCTAATCTAAATATGATTAAACAACTCAAAAATTCTGACAATGACCCTATCAATGTCGATTTTTTAACACCAGAAGTAGTCAAATTAAAGGGTAAAATTGGTATGACCTTGGCTCCAGGTAAGAAAAATTTTGGGATGCACTTGGATTGGGATCGGGATTTGAATAAAGACTTATTACGACTACGTTTAGATTATGAGACAGATATACTAATAACACTTCTAGAAGAACATGAATTAGAAGACATACAAATTTCTAACCTGGGAAAAGTAGCAGAAGCACAAGGAATAAAAAGTATAAGATTTCCCATTAAAGATCAAAGTATTCCTACCTCAATAGATGACTTTATCAATCTAATTAATAATATTCTGAAAGTAGTAACAGAAGGACAAACAGTAGTAATTCATTGTAAAGCTGGATTGGGACGTACTGGAACAGTTACCGCTTGTTGTTTAGTAGCTTTAGGTTATTCAGCAGTTGAGGCGATCGCTACGGTCAGACAAACCCGGCAATATACAATTGAAACTAAACAACAAGAAAATTTTGTTTTCCAATTTTATCAACAATTGGCTTCAGGAAAACTAGCAGTTTCAGTACTTTGAGAAGTTGGTTGATTTGATATATTTTTGGGAGGGATAGTTCAGTCTGATACCAGTTAATTTTGACAATAAATAAGATATTCAAGCCTCATACTTCAGCCAGATTTACTGATAACTGATAACTGATAACTGATAACTGAAATTACTGCCCTCCCAGTTATACATCCTGAAAAAACTCAACAATAATTTTCAAATATTTGTTGTGATTTGTAGATGCCGAGCATCCTGAATTTAATATTACTATTATTAGCTTAATTATGGTTGTTTTAATAATTCTGCCCGGATACAACCTTTTTCCCATTTCCAGTTAGGTAAAGATTTTTGGGGAAGAAAAATTGCCCAGATTGAACCTTCAGGACTCTTATAAAAACCTGTAATTTCAGCTTCTACCAGACTGCACCATGGTGCTGATACTAAAATTTTATCTCCCGAACTAAAAATTTTTCCGCTAGCATTAGTCGCTTCTTGAATAGATTCTTTTAACTTTGGTTTACCTGGTTTTCTTGGTCTTTCTGGTTTTCTTGGTTGATTTGTACCTTCTGTTCTTGATGAGAAGTTTTTTACTGGAGTAGGTTTTTCTTGTTTGGACTCAGTTTTTTCGCGCAGTGTCTCCTTAGCAGAATTAGGTTCAATTGGCTTTTTTGGTCTAACAGGTCTATTGATTGCTATTATTTCGTGACTCATCCACTTAACTCCCTATACCTGATTTTAGCTATCTTTCTATCTATGATAGCACTACTGAAATTTGGCTTTTGTGTTTGGTGGCCTAAATCATTATTTAGACTTCCATATTACACTTTTGACCAGAATAAATTTATGTTCTGGAGTAACAAATTCCCCGAAATTAATTATTAAGGGTTATTGTTAGAGACTGTTAATCAAGCAAATATTAAGACAGTCAGAATAGTCAATCCCGGTGGATGAAAGCTGTCCGCTGTCATCTAGGGTGAGCAAGGGTCGATATTCCCACCTGTTCATGTCGGTGATATCCCAAAGCCACCCTAAATCCCTAAATAAGGATTTAACTTTCATTTAATAAACTGTTTCTTAGATTTCTAACTTTCCATGTTTGAATCAGGAAATTTTCTTGATTGAGATTATTTTGATTTAATTTTAACTTGATCAATATGAATCTAAAACCCTAATAATTAAGTTATTATAAGTCAGCTTTTTCTATAGAATGCTGCGTAAATAGCAATAGGAAATCAGGGTTAGGGAAAAATGAATATAGCGTTTCTTGAGCTAATGAGGTACAGTTGTTTTTCTACTCCCTACTCCCTACTTCCTAAAAATTACGAATTTTGTACCTCACGCTTTTTGGGAATTGCTATAGTTTATTAGTATTTTTCCTAAGACCTACTACCTAATAGATATCTCCATAAAATAAACTTCCTCCTTATTTAACATAAGCTAGAGTTGTCAAAGTCACTCTCCGAAATCATTTTTCGTACTGCTTTGGCCGTGAAAATCTATTCCCTGTTCCCTATTCCCAGTTAAGTGTTCCCTACTAGATGCAAAAAGTCTATATCTTTTTCACGCCTATGTCTAATACACTTAATGAATATCAACTATTCAAGCTAATGGCTAATAGCTGACTGTTAAATGCTTACCTAAAACCTTTAATTCATCTAGTGAGGGATTAATTAAAGACACTTGAAAATTTTACTTTTTGCCTATTCATAGAGCAATATTAAGGCTTAAAACTATTTTATTTTATAAAATAATTTTCAAAATATATATACTGTAGCTTGGCTAAAATAATCTACTACTAACAAAATACTCATAGTCTTACAAATCTAAGACTTTTGACTTTTAAATTTTAACTTTCCTATAGAGACACTACTAATTTTTTTCATCTTGATTTTTTGCTATTTTAACAATCTTAGATGACAAATGTAAGTAAATTGTTTTATGGCATAAGATAGGTTGCTAAAATTAATTAGAAAATTAGGAGAGACACGGAAACAGGGAACAGTTCATCCTAAAATCTCCTACCTCATACCTTACTTAAGGCTGTCAATTTATTTACGCCCAACTACTTAATTAAAACTCTGCCTTTAAGAGCAAGGTTTAATCGATTAAAAAAAAGGCTCTACCAAGATGATTAAAAATATTTTAGATGGACGCTATAAAATTATTAAAATTATTGAATCAGGAGAATTTGGCCATACTTATCTAGCGCAAGATATTCGTCGTCCTGGAGAAGCACAATGTTTTGTTAAGCATTTACAACCAAATACTTATGACCAAAGATTTCTGGAAATCATTCGCCGTAGATTTCAACAAGAAGCAAAAATACTAGAAAAGTTATCTCAACACAATCAAATTCCTAAACTACTTGCTTACTTTGAAGAAAATCAAGAATTTTATTTAGTTCAATCTTTTATTCCTGGTCAATCTCTAGATAATGAAATATTACCAGGTAAAGCTCTATCTGAAATCCAAATAATTAGAATTATCAGAGAAGTATTAGAAATTTTAGGATTTGTGCATGAAAATAATGTGATTCATCGAGATATTAAACCTGCTAATTTAATTAGAAGAAAATCAGACCATAAATTAGTTTTAATTGATTTTGGAGCTGTTAAAGAAATTAATATTGCTCAACAAAATAAAACAGCAAGGATTGGTACGATGGAATATATGCCAATTGAACAATTTGAATATAATCCACAATTAAATAGTGATATTTATGCTTTAGGAATGATGGGAATTCAGGGAATTACAGGATTACCTAGTAGTGAATTATCTAAACTAAAAAATCAGGAAAATGGTAATAAAAGAGAAATATTTTGGCGACACCTAACAAATTGTTCTACAGGTCTAGCAGATATTTTAGATAAGATGGTCCGCTATAATTATCACGAACGTTATCAGTCAGCAGCAGAAGTCATAGCAGATTTAAAAGAAATTAGCAATAATCCAAATCAAACTATAGATAACAGGGAAATTTATCGAGAAGAGATTGTTCGTCGGGCTAGCTATCGAGGAGATATTTCTATTGTAGGGAGAAGAATTTTAGATGAACTACGAGAAAGTTTAGAACTCTCACAAGAAGAAACGGAAATAATTGAGGATGAGGTATTAAATCCTTACCGTAAATATCAGGAGAAAGGAGAAAGATATGAACAAACATTACGAGCTGCTATTCAACAAGAATATCCATTTAGTAATGAAACTCGTGAAGAGTTAGAACGTCTACAACAAATTTTAGGATTGACTCAGGAGGATGTAGAATTAATAGAATACAGAGTAATACCTAAATCTATACTTATAAAATTCAAAAAAATATTGCTCAATAACTATCAAAAATCATCTATTAACTGGTGGTTAATTGTAGTAATTATTTCTATTATTATTGTAGTAATATTTGCTATTGATAGATATATTAAATTTCAAAATTATAATCAAATGCTGCAACAGCAAGCATTAAAAAAAGAACAAAAAGAAGCTGCACAATTAAATTTATTGAGAAACTTATATGCAGACCGAAATTATGAAAATTGCATCAATCAAACAACTCTAATTAGTGAAAAATCTAATATTTTTGCTGAAGCTCAGGATATTTTACAAAAATGTAAACAAGGTAAAAATTGGCAGAATTATCAAGTAGAAGATTTATCTCAATATTCAGCTGCTGTCGGTACTGTTGTATTTAGTCCAGATGGAAAAATGCTGGCTACTGGTAGTAGAGAGACAACGGTAAAAATTTTAGAAATACCTACAGGAAAAGTTATTAACACATTTCCTGCGGATAATTCTCCAATTTGGTCAGCTGCCTTTAATAGCGATGCTACTCAATTAGTTGCAGGTACTTATGATTGGAGAGTAATTGTCTGGAATTTGAAAACAGGAGAACCATTTCATGTTTTTGAACATCGAGCACCTATTTGGTCAGTTGCAATGAGTCCCGATAATGAAACAATTGCTAGTTCTAGTGGAGATAGAACGGTCAAAGTTTGGGATTTAAAAACAGGTTTCTTAATTTTTAATTTCCCAGATCATTCAGATGTAATTTATTCTATTGCTATTAGCTCAGATGGCAAAATATTGGTTAGTGGTAGTGCAGACCAAACTATAAAAATTGAAGATTTAGATACAGGAGAATTAATTAATACATTAACTGGACACGAAGGAGTTATTAGGTCTGTTAAGATTACTCCAGATAGCGAAAAAATAGTTAGTGGTAGTTATGATAATACAGTTAAAATTTGGGATTTAAAAACAGGAAAGTTAATCAAAACTCTATCTGGTCATACTGCTGAAGTTGTATCTGTTGATATTAGTCGAGATGGTCGGTATATTGCTAGTGGCAGTAAGGATAATAGTATTAAGATATGGGATTTAGAAACAGGAGAATTGCTGAATACTTTAACCGGACATACAGATGAGATTTATACAGTTAGTTTTAGTCCTGATGGTAATAGTATTGCTAGTGGTAGTAAGGACAGAACTATTAAACTTTGGCGACGATAGTAATTGAAGAAGGAAGAAGGAGTAAAGTAGATTAGTCTATAAATTAATACCATTTTGATAAATGTTGACTACGAATCTTTATTCCCTATTCTCTATTCCCTAGTTAGAAGAGTGAGAAATAGAACAGGAGAAAAAGATAAAATCTCAGCCATGATC
>NZ_JBNHEP010000288.1:19546-29610 GCF_050015995.1 Dapis brunnea BLCC-M229
ATACAACTATCAGGACTGTAATTTATCAAACTTCAAACATACCTGTTTTTCTCTGAAGAAGGAAGAAGGAAGAAGAAGTAAAGTAGATTAGTCTATAGATTAATACCATTTTGATAAATGTTGACTACGAATCTTTATTCCCTATTTTCTATTCCCTAGTTAGAAGTTAGAAGAGTGAGAAATAGAACAGGAGAAAAAGATAAAATCTCAGCCATGATCATATTCACCATCTCCCAATATTTATAGCCGTTTTCATAAATATAGAATACAACTATCAGGACTGTAATTTATCAAACTTCAAACATACCTGTTTTTCTCTGTAGTCTACCTTTGTGAAAACCGCTATAAGTGCATAAATAAACCTCTCTTAAAATCCAAAATAAAATTAATTATTATTCATAAATTATCAATCTATTACCTCTTTTATAGAAATGTCTAATAGTTTCCAAATGAGTTCTATAGATACTCAAGATACTCAACAAAATAGTTGTCTGTTTTTTTGATGAGATAGAATATAATTTATACCCTTCCTGGCTAAATAAAAGTATGATTTTACAGCAGTTAGGAGTCAGGACTCTCAGATTTATACTAAGTTACAAAACAATTAAACTATCAGTAATAAAGAAAGTACCAAAGAATATCCACTTAAAACAGAGAATAATGGTATAATTAGTCTGAAGCCACAACAGTATATTCATGTTCTTGACAATAATACTGGTGTTACCAGACTAGAAATAGGTCCGCAAACTATTACTCTAGGAGATGCGGAAAGGTTAGTCTTACAACCAAGACCGACCATTGTGGTTCCACCTAGCTATTACTGTATAGTGGCTAATCCTGTATTAAGAGATAGTAATGGTCAACTGGTGGTAGATGAGTATGGTCAAATTAGACTTAGATATGGCGATCGCGAAATTCGCTTTGCTCAAGACCCTTTCCCTTTATATCCAGGAGAAATACTCGAAGAAGATGTAACTCAACTACAGATAGTTGAGACAAACCAAGCACTACGTCTCAAAGCAATACGAGATTTTACTGATACAGTCACCGTTGCAGGAGAGTCTCAAACCGTCATTCGTGCTACAGGGGATGAATGGTTATTTGAGGGGCCGGGAACTTACACCCCAAGGGTAGAAGTTGAAGTCATAGATATAGTTACCGCTAAAATAATTAAACCTAACCAAGCCTTACGACTCCTGGCAAGACAAAATTGTATAGACCGTCAAGGTAACAGACGTAGAGCGGGGGAAAAATGGTTGGTCAGGGAAGAAGGTGACTAATATTGATATTCAGTCCGTGGAGCCAGTTGATGAGGAGACGTTGAAGAGTTTACAGAAGTCGGTACAACTAGCAATTCAAATTACTACTGATGCTCAGGAAGCTGCTGCCTGCCCGTCGAGATGCTGAAAGAATTGAACAGGAGGCTAAGGCGAGGTTGGACAGGCAGATAATTGTAGACAGGGGTGCTTCGGAAGTAGAGCGGAAACAATTATTGGAGTTAGAGGCGGAAAATGATGCTATTGAGGCGACGGGTATAGCTAGTGCTGAGGCTAGGGCGAAGGCAGAAGCGGCTCAGATTCAAGGCCAGTTAGCGGTGAATTTGGCACAGCAGGAAGTAGAAGCAGCACGCATTTGCCATGAGGCGGAAATGGCTCAGTTGAGGGCGCGTCACGAGACTGAGTTAGCCCATCAGCAGACACTGAATAATTTAGAGATTGAGAAGGCAAGGCAAATGGCTGAAATTACTGCCACTGAGTTTCAGCAAAAAGTGGAGGCTTTGGGGGCTGAGACAATTCAGGCGATCGCTCAAGCTGGCCCAGAAATGCAGGCCAGGTTGTTAGAGGGGCTTGGTCTTCAGAGTGTTTTGATTACTGATGGTAAGAGTCCGATTAATCTTTTTAGTACGGCTAATGGGTTGATTAATCCGAATAATGCCACAAATAAATTCTGATTCTTGATTTGTTGAAAATTTTTTGAAAGCAAGGGGTAGGAAGGAATTTTTTCTATTAAAAAACTATTGTCTATTCAGGCAAGTCTCTACTTTTTTCTCTCTTCCATATTGCCTGTTTCTTTGTAAGCATTTCTGTGCCGGAATGCTCCGCAAACAGCTATTAGCGGTCAGCTCTCATTTTTTTAATAAATGAAGTAAGCATTGTTTAAGACTTCTGAAGTTACCAGGGGAACTTTTAATTTATATTTATAATTAGATTAAATCTGTCAATGCTAACTTCTGCTTTAAAGCAGGGCTATTTCATTCTAGAATAAACTGAGGATTTTACTAGCTTTTAGAGATTGGTTGATATAACCTTCAACCCTTGAAAAGACATATTTTCTTTAAATGCAGAAAAAGTCATAAATTAGAACGAAATAGCCCTGGCTTTAAAGGGTATAACTTATTAGTTATTAAAATCGCTCTGAAAGCTAAAATCTGACGGCTGAATACTTACCGGATAATTAATAATTAAATAATTAAATAATTAAATAATTAAACAGTTTAGGTTAAAAGCCTCCCCTTTGGATAGGGGAAAAAAGCGGTCGTTTGCGGAGCATTCCGTAGGATGGGATGGCGAGGTTTCCTCGCTAGCCTCCAATCTCCCCTTGAGAAATAAATTTTTTCCTTATTGGTCAATCCTCTCCCTTTTAGGGTAAGGTAATTATCCATTATCCATTAATGAAGTTTCTTTTTAAATTGTGGCTGAATTATTCAGACTAATTTGATATACCATAACTGCTACAGCAGCAATACCAGTTAAAATCATTAACCCCGCAGGCATCATTTTACGGGTTTTAACTAAACGGATAATAAATGTAATTACTAGAATAGTTGTTATAACTATAGAAAATATTAAACCCCAATATATTCCTATTAGCTGAATAATACCACTAATAATTAGTAGTAAACCGCTGACACTACCAGATATTAAGGATATTTTGCTGCCTACTTTTGTATATCCAATAATGCCTCCAACAATTGCTAATATACCATAGGCGATCGCTGCTATTATGCCGATATTTATAGTCATTATTATTAAATTCCAAAAACTAAAACTAACTTATACAGCTTATTTGTGGCAATAGCTAGCCAATTTATCAAAACTTAATATTGCTTAAATAAGGCTTGCTGATTAACTGATAAAGCATTTACAGATAAAGGCTAAAGCCTTTATTATGTGAAAAAAGTGCAAGCTTTTCGGTCGTTTAACCTCAAAAAGTTAGCATTTTGAGCAGATAAAGGCCGAAAAATCAAGGGAGAATTATTCCTACTACCTCACTCTAGAATTCCTATTACTCCTAAATTATGAATCAAAAGGTCCTCAGCTAATCTTAGTAATTGCTTCATTCTTTCCCAAGCTGATAATGCAGTTCCTCTGTAAGAGGCTAGCTGACTGCAAGTTAGCTGAATACTTAAAGATTAGATAAAAAGTCGGAAATGATTAGTTCGGAAATGATTAGTTCTGTTCTTTGTTCCCAAATTCCGAGAGATTTTATACACAACCAGACTGAGGACTACTACAACAGTTTTTGAGATATTTCCCTATTCTCAGGCATATCTGAAGTCGTAAGCATTCAGTTATTAGCTAGCCTCTTACGAAGGAACTACATTAACAGCAGTCAGCAATAACAATCAAGTCAGTTATTGGGTAATTAAGTCTAGACAATTTGTAGAGGTGACATAGCAGAGAACTTAGTTTATCCAATCTGCTTTTCCCTATACTTTTAATTCTTCTAACTTCACTTATCCTGATGCTAGTAACTGGTAGCTAATGACTGATAGCTGAATGTTTACCTTAAGTCAATGTAAAAAAACAGTAGTTTAGAACTATAAGATAGTAAAATTATAGCAATTCCCATACTGGTAAGGTACAAAATCTGTTTGTTTTAGGGAACAGGGAATAGGGAAAACTTAACTGGGAATAGAATAGAAATAAATATAGGTGTATCTTATTAGCCTGATAAACGCTATATCTCTATAATTACATGTTTATTTACTCAACAAAATTAGTGAAAAAAATAGCCTGTGATTAATCAGTCTATCAAATAATTAATCAATTATGTCTTGTTTAGATGCCCAAGTTATCGCCCAAATTCAAAACTTGCAACAGCAAATAGCATCTCTTTTGTTATATCAGTCTGTTCTCAAAAAAACAGTGGGTGAAGCTTTTATCCTGCTCTTACAATCTTTGTCTAAAAATGATGGGATGGGAATAGAATGTATTCGAGCTTATGGTAATTGGTTTAGAACTATTGCTAGTAAAAATATTTCCTGGCAAGAATATCTAATTTCTCAGATTATTCAAGATGATAATCCCTTTAGTCAACAAGTTCAAAAAATAAATATTACCAGCCTATCTCCAAATTTAATCGCAGCAGCAAAACATGATTTGCAAGTTTTACAAAATCTTTATCAGTGCAGTGGTACAACAATTAGTCAGTGGGTAAAAACAATAGCTAAATTAGAAAAACCTCCCATTGCTTGGGAACTAGAATCAGAAAAAAAAGAAGCTATATACGAAAAATTAAGAAATTTAGAAAATTGGTCAGATGCTATTGAGACCTTAGCCACTCACTATAGTTATTTTGGCACAGGTTTATTCCCTGAATCAATTGCCTTTGAATGGCGCAATGGTCAACTATTAACTATTACCCATCACGATCCAGTTAAATTAAAAGAATTAATAGGATATGAATTCCAACGAGACACTTTAATCAAAAATACAGAATTTCTTCTATCAGGATATCCAGCACTTAATGTTTTACTTTATGGTAGTCGTGGTTCCGGGAAATCTTCCTTAGTAAAAGCTTTATTAAATGAATATAGTCAACGTAATCTGCGTTTAGTTGAAGTAGCTAAGTCTGACTTAAAAGATTTACCATTAATTGTGGAAAAATTACGGAATGTTCCACAAAAATTTATTATCTTTGTTGATGACCTTTCCTTTGAAGAAGATGATGATACTTTTAAAGCTTTAAAAGTTGTTTTAGAAGGTAATTTAACTGCTAGACCAGCAAATGTGGTAGTCTATGCTACATCAAATAGAAGGCATTTAATAAGAGAATTCTTTAACGATCGCCCTCGCCCAAAAGATAGTGATGAAGTGCATAATTGGGATACAGTTCAAGAAAAGCTTTCTTTTAGCGATCGCTTTGGTTTAACCTTAACTTTTGAACCTGCTAACCAAGATACCTATTTAATAATTGTCAGGCATCTGGCAAAGCAAGAAAAAATCAATCTAAATCCTGAAGATTTAGACTATCAAGCCTTACAATGGGCAACTAGAAATAATGGTCGTTCTGGACGAACGGCACGACAATTTATTGATTTTCTCAAAGCTAATTTAGCAGTTTTTGAGAAGTATTGAAGAAGATGATAGGTTGCAGGTGATAGGTTTGAGGTTCTCTTGAATAATAGTGGAGTTTTTCACTCAATTTTATAGATGTTACCTAAAATTTTCTCATCTATAACCTAGGACTTACAACCTATTTCCTAAAACCTAACACTTAAGGTTGCCGAAAAATCGGAGCCTAGTAACAGTAAAAAAATTACTAATGAGGTAACTAAAATGGGTCTTTTTGAGCAAGGAACAGCAACAATACAAGCTACTGATATTAAATTAGAACCTGCTGAAGCTTTTGCAGCTATCGCTTTAATTGCTGTAGCTGCTGATGGTATTATTACTGAAAGTGAAAAACAAGGTATTAGTAATATTTTCTCTCGCATGGAACTATTCTCTAATTATTCAGAAGAAGGTAAGAGAGAAATGTTAGATCGTCTCTTGGGTATGATTAAGAATAAAGAGATTAAGCCTTTGTTTGATGCTGCAGTTATTAAACTTCCTCAAGAGTTAAAGGAAACAGTTTTTGCTGTTAGTACAGATTTGGTTTTAGTAGATGGAGATCTTGCTGAAGAGGAAGAACAACTTTTGAATGAATTGTATAATACTTTGGAAATTTCCGAAGCAGTAGCTAATAAGATTATTGATGTAATGATGATTAAAAATAAGGGTTAATTTAACAAATCTGCGACTATAATTCAGGAGTCAAGAGGTAATAAGAAAGAAGAAGACTGTAGTTATAATTCAGGAATTCATAAAGGGTTTAAATTTCCCGTGCTTATTGCCTTCTTCACTTCTGCTTTACTTCAAAAAATTAATTTTGATTGATATGCAATTAAAAATCCTAAATTTAAGATTTTAGTAATTGCTTATTTTTCCATGAAAGTTTTGGCTAAAGTTTAGAAATTCTATACTAAATCCACCTTAGTAAGAGGGGATTCAAAAAATTCAAAGCCTTTGCCTAGATTAAGATTTGAGGATAGGATACTTGTATCCTTTAATAACTGGATTTGGTATTATTATTTCTGAGTTTGAAATCCTTTGTAATGGTTTGGAGACCAAACTCGTACTTCGTATTTTTCAAGATATTATGTATCCTCACCATTCGATTTAATTCTATCAATGTCTTTTTACTATACAAGAATAGTTCATTTTCAGGATACTGATGCTGCAGGTGTGGTTTATTTTGCTAATGTTTTAGCAATGTGCCATGAAGCTTATGAGACATCTTTAATAGCATTTGGTATTAATTTGAAGGTTTTTTTTAGTAATCAAGAAGTTGCTATTCCAATTATTCATGCTAGTGTTGATTTTCGTCGTCCGATGTTTTGTGGGGATGAGTTAAGTATTAAATTAATGCCTAAAGGTTGGGGAGATGATGAGTTTGAAATTTCTTATCAAGTCTTTTTAAAAGAAGTGGGAAAAATGTGGGTGGCTAGAGCTAATACGAAACACGTTTGTATTCATCCTCAAACTAGAAGTAGGCAAAAATTATCTGATGAAATGAGGCGATGGTTATTGAGTTTTGGAAGTTCGTAGTTAAGTAAAATTAGAGGAGAATAGAATTATGGATACATTGAAGCCTTTTTATGATTTGATAATAAATTCCTTGAAGATAGGATTTACAATATTTTTCTTTGTAGTTCGTTTAATTGCACCATTTGAGAATAGATGTCTGATTTTTGCGATAATTGCAGCTATCATCATTTTTTTCCTTGCTACCGTTTTTTCTCCCTTTATCCAGAATATTCAGGGAACTGAAAATGCTATAGATATCAACTATGCTTCTTCGTATTGACTGGAGGATTTGCTTTAGGAAAAATATCACAGTGGATAACAAAAAGATTATTCATGTAAATCAAGTAAAATTGAAAAATTTAATATAGATAAAGTCATAACAGACTAGATTTTTATATCAGTCAAGTTAAGTTATATTACTCTAATAATTTGATTGACATATGAGAAAAGTTTTTTGAGTTTTCAGGTTTCATAGTGGGAGAGTTAGAAGTTTATTGATTATTTAAAAGTCGCTGATAATCTTCTCTTTGTCGAATATCATCTAATGGTGATTCTGGTTGTGGAGGTTCATCATAAAATAATTCAAATTCCATAGTTTGAATACTAGCATTTTTGAGTATGACTTGAATTCTCAGCTTACCAGGTTTCCAAATTTTAGAACCAAGTTTTAATATCTTGCACTCAATACCTTCTATAGGAAAAATTAACTTGATATTTCCGAAAGTAATTCCTACTTCATTTTCAATAATTTCTAGCCTTTGTTCAAAAAGTCAAGAGGCAATTTGCTTAGAACTATTTGTGTCTTTATCTACATATCGCTTCCAGAATCTATCTCTAATTTTTTTCCCTGCTAACTCCTTAAACCGTTCAACAGTAAAAATATCCTTCCCAATCATTAAAAAAATATCAGCATCAAATTCTAAAGGTTCAAATGTATTAGTCATAATATCCGAGCAAACTTTTATCTAGTTAAGAATAACACAATACTTTCACAAATATAAAATGTATTTGTACAGTTTCCTTATTTTATAAAATAACAACAAAGCCAAATTTTATATTCACCAATTTCAAACAATACTTATCCGATAATTGGTAGTGGCAGACTGTTTATACCCTATCCTCTAATTTTTTCCAGAGTAATTTCCTTCAATAATTCCCGATTAATTTTTCCTTGAGAATTACGAGGTAAGCTTTCAACCTTTAGCCAATATTTAGGTTGTTTAAATTTGGTCAATTTTCCATCAATAGCAACTAACAATTTTTCCCTAGAAACTTCAAAATTATTACCAACATAAACAGCAGTTACAACTTCACCCCAATATTTATCAGCTAAACCAATTACACAAACATCAGTAACTAACCCAGTTGCTAAAATAGCAGCTTCCACTTCTGCCGGAAAAACATTTTCCCCACCAGTAATAATTTTTTGACTGCTACGACCTACTATTTTTAAGTAACCTTGATCATCAAAAAATCCTAAATCATCCGTTGCTAAACTTTCATAATTCTTAAATATATTAGGATAATATCCTAAGGCTAAAGAATTAGCTTGAATACTAATATTACCAATTTTATTATGACTTAATATCTCCCGATTTTCATTTTTAACGATAATTTTAGCGTGAGGTAATACTTGACCGTTACTATTATTTCCTGCTAAAAAATCTTCTGGTTTAAGAGTCGCAACTTGAGAAGCAGTTTCTGTCATTCCATAAGTTGGAGCTAATTTAATCTGATATTTTCTTGCTGCATTAAATAATTCTTCCCAAGCAGCGGCACCACCTAAAAGCACTGTCTGAAAATTTGATAACCAATTAGCTATTTCTGCATTTTGTAGCAAATTTTGTAACTGGGTTGGCACCAGGGAAATGAAAAAATCATTGGGGTTAATATTCCATTCCTTTTTGTCGAAAATTTCTTTATAGGATGGCAAAATTACTAGATTTCCCTCAGTGGTAAAAGAGCGCATAAACTGCATTAAACCACTGACATGATATAGGGGTAAAACACAAAATGAATTAATTTGTTGTACTTGAAAATATTCTTGGAAACCTCTAACCGATGATATTAAAGTTTCCCATGTATGAATAGCAAATTTAATTTTTCCAGATGATCCACCAGTAGGAATCATAATCAAATTTTTTTCATTAGGGAGATTTTTTTTCCAGGGATTATCTGTAGGCAACCTAGATGTTTTTTCTAAACTCCCTTCTAGAAATTTATGGTTAAGGATATTTCCCAAAATTATGTCTGGTTGTACTGATTGTAAAACTTGTTCCCATTCCAATTTTCCCCAGTTAGGATTACATAAAAATACTTGACAACTAGCGCCAACAGCAGCAATAAAACTGGCAATAAATTCTGTTGGTTTTAGTTCTGATATTAATACTTTGCTTGGAGTTTCTGGATTTGTTATTTTGATTAACTCGGCAAATTTTTTCTCGGCAAGACAAGAAAATTTAGTAGAGGTAAAGAAGTTGGTATCTCTTTTGAGTTGGTATTGTTTTAGGTAGTTAAAAATTTGCTTCATAAATTAGTTCTGATATTAATATTTTGCTTAGGGTTTCTAGATAGGAGGTTTTGATTAAGTGAATTGTAAAAAAGACTATAAATTTCTACTTCTGACTTAATTTTATCTGAGACCAGAGAAGATTTTGTCGGCAAAATTAGCTGAGGAGCAAAATATTTCATCTGCCACAACTATATGAGGTAAAGTTCAACTCCCTTAAATAGATACAGACTCGAAATTTCTACTTCTAACTTAATTTTTTCTCAGACAACAGAACATTTGTTGGTCAAATTAGCTGAGGAGCAAAATATTTTATCTGCCACAACTATATAGATAAAGTTCGACTCCCTCAAACAAATACAGACTCGAAATTTCTACTTCTAACTTAATTTTTTCTCAGACAACAGAACATTTGTTGGTCAAATTAGCTGAGGAGCAAAATATTTTATCTGCCACAACTATATAGATAAAGTTCGACTCCCTCAAACAAATACAGACTCGAAATTTCTACTTCTAACTTAATTTTTTCTCAGACAACAGAACATTTGTTGGTCAAATTAGCTGAGGAGCAAAATATTTTATCTGCCACAACTATATAGATAAAGTTCGACTCCCTCAAACAAATACAGACTCGAAATTTCTACTTCTGCCTGAATTTTCTCTCAAACCAGAGAAGATTTTGCCAGAGAAATTAGCTGAGGAGC
>NZ_JBNHEP010000288.1:29710-63240 GCF_050015995.1 Dapis brunnea BLCC-M229
ATATAGATAAAGTTCGACTCCCTCAAACAAATACAGACTCGAAATTTCTACTTCTGCCTGAATTTTCTCTATCTTGATCAAAAAAGTGGGTGACACCAAAACCAAAAGTACGATTTTTTCTTAAATTTGGTTGTAATTCCGTAGCAAGTTGAAGTGCTGCTTTTCTGGCAATTTTTGTTTCAAATACTGAAGAAAAAACTGCATCAATAGGATGATTTTGACAAAATTCACGCAGTTCCGCACGCGAACCAAAAATAGCAGGTTTAATCACAAATATTCCTTGCCAACCTTGTTGATAACATTGTTGCATTTTGCTGAGGTTCGCAACAGATTCATCTAAGGCAATAGGGGTAGAGTAGTAATTACTTAATTCCAACATTTCTGAAAATTTATCAACAGGTAAAGGTTGTTCTATAAATTCAATTATGTTGAGATTATCGCATATTTCTAGCCATTGCTTTGCTTCTTCAAAACTTAATCCTCCATTAGCATCCAACCTCAGATTTATTTCGGTAGAGAGTTCTTTAACTAACTGCTGAAATATTTCTAGTTCTGTTTGAATTTGATCGACTCCAATTTTCCATTTGAAAGTGCGATATCCTTTTTGCCAAAGTTGCTGCCAAATTTCTAAAGCTGCTTCTCCCCCTGGTAATAAAGCACTGTAAAAATTAGGGTGTTTTAATTCTTCTTTTTCCCCTATTTCTACTTGTTTAATATTTTCCCAAGCTGACTCAAAGCCAAATTTACAACTAGGTAAATTATCGGGAATAGAAAAAATTGTTTCTGTTGTAATTTCTTTTGGCAACTGGTGACATAAATTTAAAGCTTCCGACAAAGTTTCCGAACCAAAAAAACTTAAAGGTGCAATTTCACCTAAACCGATTTCTCCAGTTTTACTGGTTAGTTGTAGAATAATTCCTTCTCTAATATTCCAGATACCATGATTGGTTTTGAGGGGTTGTTTGAAGTTTCGTTTGTAGAGAGAAAATTCTAATTTATAGTGCATGCTTTTTTGAGAATATTTTTTTTGAAAAAACTCACCCCTCTACCTCTTATATTAATGGTGAGATGAGGTTTTAAGGTGAGCAACAGAAACAAATAAATAAGGAAAAAATCCTTTAATATTATTTATCCAATCAATAATATTAGTATAATCTATGCTTACTTCCTAACTCCCTATTAAACAAAGCTTTTAAGACTGATGGAGCAGGAATAGCTTCATACCTTATTCTCTCTTCCTTTTACCAAAAAATTTATTATACTTTCAACCCATTCTTTAGGATTTTCACAGTGAATATTATGACCAGATTCAGGAATTATTTTCACTTTAGCAACCTGACATAATTCTGCCATTTCTGTATTAATAGCTTGAAATTTATCATCATACTCTCCCACCATTAATAATGTATAAATCTGATGATTTGATAATTTATCCCAAAGTGAAGGTTGATTACCTATTCCCAAATTTCGGAGAGACTTTGCTAATTCCAATCGATTATTTTCCAACCGCCTTTTTTTGAGCTTTTCAAAATTATCATGCTGTCTCAAAGATTCAAACAATGCTTGACTATACCAGTTCGATAAAAACTCTTCATAGTTACTATTTTCCAACTTATTAGCTAATTTTAAATCTGACTCATAACGAAGCGATCGCTCTACTTGACTCTTTAAGCCTGGAGATGCTGACTCTAATATTATTTTTTCAAACCGAGTAGGAAAATTTATCGCCAGATATAATGCCAATCTACCACCCATTGAATAGCCAAATAAATAAGATTTTTCAATCTTTAAATCATCTAATAAATCAATCAATGCTATGGCAGTGTTGGGCATATTGTAATATTCTTCACTGCCAAAAACTCTAGTTTTTCCATGCCCAGGCAAGTCAACTGTTAGACAACAAAATTTTTTAGATAACTGGGGAATAATTTCTATAAAATCATTACTACTCCCCATAAACCCATGTAGTAATAGAATAACCTGTTTATTTTTTTTTTCAGTTAAAGAGTAATTAAATTTATAATTTTTCCCATCAAGCATTAATCAATAATTCTGAACAAAGTAATTTGATATATAAGCATTCAGCTATTAGCTGTCAGCTCTCAGCTTTTTAATACCCCGCCCTTAAGGGCGCATTCGCTTAACTTATACTACATTTTCAGCCAGAGAATTGAACAACAAGAACGACGAGCTTGAGTTGTCAACTCAAGCTAATTAAGCTAATAGCTGATAACTGAATGCTTATATTTATAGCACTATAATTCTCAATTATTTATTCAGACTTAACAAACTTCAGCGCAGCAGAATTCAAACAATAACGCAACCCTGTTGGAGGGGGACCATCAGGAAAAACATGACCAAGATGAGCATCACAATCGTTGCAGAGAATTTCTGTTCTCCGCATAAATAAACTCCAGTCCGTTTCTTCTTTGATATTTTCTTGATTAATAGGTGCCCAATAACTAGGCCAACCTGTTCCAGAATCGTATTTTTCTTCTGAACTAAATAAGTCAGTACCACAACAAACACATTTATATATTCCTTTTTCTTTATTGTTGTGATATTCCCCTGTAAATGGTCTTTCAGTTCCCTTTTTTCTTGTGACATTGAACTGTTCTGGCGTGAGTTGCTCCTGCCACTCTTTTTCACTTTTTTGAATTTTATTAACCATGGCTTTAATGCTCCTTTTGACAAATTATTTTCCAGTATAAGGCTAATTTTTAAATGCTATAGATTGTTCTGGCTTACAAATCATAACATATTATTAATGGAAGAAGGAATAACTAAAATTGAGAAGCCCTCTCAATAAGTTTAGGGAATTTACGAATGATACTTGATTTAACGAACTTCATGTTTGTAGGTAAATTCTTTTTTTCTTATAGTGCTGTACAAGTAGTGATTTTTTGAAAAAATCAAGTATACCAGGAAATACTATTCCTTTAAAAGGAGCAAATTTGGAGTATTTTATATTCCCTTTTCCTAGTAATCCTGTAATCGTTTTTCCCTAATCCCACAATAAATCATAATCATCAAAGGATTACCTTTTTTTTGGCTATCTATAGATAAATATACTTGCTCTAAAGGATTTTTTTTGTAATCTATATATTTTCTATTGTAGGAATAACCTAAAGTTATTGGTAGTGGTAAACAATTCATTAATGGATAATGGATAATTGATAATTACCTCTGGTTAAAACCGTTCTTGATTGAATCTAAGGAAATATTATTTCTTCTCTTGGTCGATTGGATATGGCGTTTCGGCTGTCGCCGACATGAAAAGCGTTCGCGGCTCTGTTAAGAGCGGGAGACCTCGCCATCCCATCCTACGGACTGCTCCGCAAACGACCGCTTTTTCTCCTTAAAAGGAGAGGCTTTAAACCAGAATTATTTAATTATTAATTATTAACAATTAATAATTCGGTAATGATTTTACTCATCTAACTTATGGCAATTTAAGGGCTATACCAACTCACATCCTTACATCTTTAGAGATTGAATGTATCAGGAAATATAAAAAGGAGACAGAGAATAGGAAATAGGCAGGAAGAAATAAAGACAAATATTTGTCACTTTTAAATCTAGGAATATATGTACCGAAAATATCTCTATCTAGGATATTTCAATGCCTTTAAGTCTTACTACTTTTAGATTTTAGTCACTACGCATCTCTCTTAATACTTATTTTACAAAAAGTCTCTTAGGACTACCAATTTATGTATTGCAAATGTTTTTAGATTCACAGAACAAATCCTAAGCCAAATAGTAATCCACTAAAAAAATGTAGATAAACTGCAATAAATTTACAGTTACTAACTTTTTCTGGTTGGTCATGATGATTACTAACGTGACGACATAAATAAATACCAAAAGGCAAACCACCAAAACTTAATAGAGTCGAAACTGGGAAAAATCCTAAACTTACACAGATAAAAATGATTGCAAAAACAATCCCGCAAGACAAAGTTAATACTTGAGAACCTGCTTTAGTTCCTATTCTCACAATAGGCGATCGCTTTCCTGCTGCTAAGTCATCTTCTACCTGATGAAAGTGGGAGCAAAAGAGAATAATAGTAGTAGTAATTCCAATAATTATTGATGCAGTGAAACTGTTAATTGACCAAGCCTTAGTTTGACTATAATAAGCAGCAGAAATTGCCAACGGACCAAAAGCAAAAAAGCATAGAATTTCTCCTAAACCTTGATAGCCTAATCTAAACGGAGGACCTTGATAAATATATCCTAAAAAACAACACAGCAATATTAATCCAATTACGGTTAAATCCTGCAACCACCAGCTAATTATTACAATTCCCAAAATACCTAAAAATAAACATAGATTACCTAGCCAAAAAATCAAGTCTTTATTCCCAGTCAGGTTCACCAAAGAATGGTGCTTATTTTGATCGATACCTGTTTCCGAGTCAAACACATCGTTACTAATATTCTCCCAAGCCAAAATTAAAATTGCCGATGTAATAAACGTTAAAAAAATAGACCAATTAATCCCATTTTTTTCCCAGACAGCTATTGCTGTTCCTACCCATATCGGCATAACTGCTACACTATACATAGGTGGCTTAATAGCAGCTAACCATAATTTTTTATCAGACTTATTTGCTACTTCAACTGTCATCTTGATTTGATAATTAATTCTTGATTTTCATAATAGTCATGTAAGTTGATTGTTATGGTTAAGTTGATTATGAAAAACTTCTTAACTCTAACTCAAAACAATTATAAATATTATCCAGAGATATTTTCTACTAATAACAATTTTTAATCTCTTACCACTTTAATTTCCCAGTCATACCAAAATCTTAACAAAAAATAACGTAATTTATTTTTCCTTTACATTTGACTTGATTTAGGTTTTCGACTTGCCTGAATAATCCCTTATGCCCTATCGTCACAAAAGGGATGTGAAAAAAGGTCTTATTTAATTTCAATAAAAATATAGACATTTACGGATAACTATGTTACTTTATTCATCTATTACTAAATAAATTAGACAAATAATTATAAATTGTCAATCAAGCTAAAAATTAAAAAGATGAACTTATGCAAGATTTAGTATCAATTATTTATGCTTTTAGTGCGAGAATGTATGGACTCCGTAGGGCGCAAATAAAAACAGAGAAAATAACTCAGGAATTGCCAAATGAAACTGACTGAAAAATATATAATTAGCAAGCACTATTCTCATTATAAAGAAATCGATAAATTATGCTTTTTATCAAATAATTTCTTTAATACAGTTAATTATATTGTTAGATAAAAATATATCTTTAACTAGAAGTATTTAAACGCGGCCAAAAATTATCATTTAATTAAAGATTCTGTTGACTATAAAGCAATACCTAGTAATGAATAATGAATAGTGGATAAGAAATAATGGATAATGAAAACTATCTCGAAATTACAGCGGTTTCCTTTGCTATGAGGTACAGTCCAATTTTCTTAGTTTTTGACTTCTGACTTCTGTCTTAAAACAAGGTTTACCTCATTACACCGGAAAGTCCTGTATCAATGAAAACTATCTCTAATTATCAATTATCTATTAGTGAAATAGGCAATAATAAAAAATGGAAACAAGAGGTTAATTTAGGGGAAAGAAATAACCAAAATTTTGCCCAAATTCCCGATCGTAAATTTATAGAACAATTGACATATAAAGCAGATAAGGTAGGTATGAAAGTAATTATCAACGAAGAAAGTTACACATCAAAAGCGAGCTTTAACGGATCTTAAGAACATCCCAAATTATAGCCAGGGAGTCAAATATAAATTTAGTGGGAAAAGAATCATGCTTATGTTTATACAAATCAAAAAATGGCTTGTTAATCAATGTTGACTTCAACGGCAGTTACAATACTCATATTAAAGGCAGTTCCAAATGCTTATGCCGATGGAATAGAGGGATTAGGAGTAATTCCATTCAGGATAACACCTGAAAAAGTAAGTCTGTGGATGAATATTTGTCTATAAACTTACAAACTCTAATGTTAATTAATACTAGGGGATAAATTTGGCCACTGCCAAGAATTGGACAGCCCCACCGATCGCTCTCTCTGATTCAGTGAAAATTTGCTATTCTTATTTTCATGCCTGTAATACCAACTTCTATTAATCTGTTTCAAACCTATCAAGACCTGCATCAATTTCTGTTTAATTGTCAACAGACATTAACAGACAAAATGCAGACAAAAATAATTAGTATTTCTCTGGAAATATTACCAGTAGATCCCCTAGCAATATTGGCAGAAATTTGTGAACCACATCAACTACATTTTTACTTAGAAAAACAAATCATTGGAGAAAAAAATATTCACAAAAATAGCTTGGCGATCGCTGCCATTGACGCTGCTAACCACTTGACCGTTAAAAGTGGGAATCGTTTTGCACAAGCTCAATCTTTTATTCAATCATGTTTAAATAATACAATTTCTCTAGGTGCGACACATTTACCCTATGCAGGTCTCCACTTTTTTTGTAGTTTTACATTCTTTGAAAACCAAACTCAAGCCAATCTAAAGAACCTTCATCAAAATGGTAATTACCCACAACAATTATCTATAAATCCTCACTTTCCTTCAGCAACAATATTTCTACCAAAGTGGCAAATAACTCAGACAAATAACCGCAACATACTTGTGATTAATACAGTTATTAACACCTCTATTAACATTCAAAATATTTCCCAAAAAATTTGGTATAAATTCCAGCAAATAACCCAGATAAATCATACTCATTTATTAACTTTCACTACACCTTATAAAAAACTGCGGAGAATTAACGTCAATCATTTACAAGAATTTAAAAAATCAGTTGCTTCAGCTCTAGACTTAATCAACTCAAATTCTTTAAGAAAGATTGTTTTAGCTCATGCCATAGATATATATTCTCAAACAAATTTTGACTTAATCAAATCCTTAAATAACTTGCGATTGATTTATCCAGACTGCTATATACTTTCTACTAGTAACGGCAACGGTCAGAATTTTATATGCGCCAGTCCAGAACGCTTAATTAGTATTAATAATAATCAATTAGTTACAGATGCTTTAGCAGGTTCCGCACCTAGAGGTAAAACCCCAAGTGAAGATGCCAAACTAGCCAATAGTTTATTATGTAGTGAAAAAGATTTACGAGAACATCAATTTGTCATAGATTTCATTATTAAGCGTCTCCAAGATTTAGGATTAAAACCTAATTACTCGTCTCAACCAAATCTACTACAATTGTCAAATATTCAACATTTATGGACACCAATTACAACAGAAATTTCCCAAAATATTCATTTATTAGAAATATTAGCAGAACTCCATCCCACACCAGCAGTGGCAGGAGTTCCTAGAGATATTGCTCAAGAAAAAATACAGAATTTTGAAACTTTCGACCGCTCACTTTATGCAGCACCCATTGGTTGGATAGATCATCAAGGAAATGGAGAATTTGCTGTAGGTATTAGGTCAGCTTTAATCGATGGAGACCGCGCTAGACTTTATGCTGGTGCAGGTATAGTTAGTGGTTCTAAACCCGATAAAGAATTGGCAGAAGTTCAACTAAAATTTCAGACATTATTGAAAGCTTTAGTTTGAAAAATAATCAATAAATTACAAGGATTTATTTCTTTTCTAGTAAACATTCAGCAGTCAGCTATCAGTTATCAGCTTCATTACCTTTAAAAGAGGAGAAAGCAATTGGAAGATTTCAAAGAATTAAAAGTTACTGTAAAAGTCCATCAGTTAACCTTAATAGTCTATCAAGCTATATCGTTCATTTTTATTGCTGAGAGCTGACCGCTAATAGCTGGATGCTTACCTTTTCTAATTATCATAATTAATACCACTTTCGGTAATAGTAGGGAATAGGGAATAAACAATAGCGCAGCCACCTAATTTTTTTCCCTGTAATTTTTACAATATCGGCTTTTCAGCGCCTAGAGTATGTTTCATTAATAGATAATGACCTCTAGTGAAAACCGAGAGGATTGAATATAAGGAAATCACCTGTTCTTTTCTCTTCCTTTTGCTACTTCTTCAATTTTCTTGGTAAATTAAGAATTACCTAGTTTAATTTATATGTAATATATAAATGTATTTTAAAACTAAGACGTTATAGTTATGAGCGCTTCATCAGTACGTACAACACAAGCAGCATTTCTACTCAATATCTCAACAGGTAGATTACGAACACTACTCAATCAAGGCCGAGTTATAGGAGCTTACAAAATCAAAAAACTTTGGATGATTCCCCTTAATCATCGGGGAATGCCAGATATTATACCAGGTAGTCGTGGTCCTGAAGGAACTTGGAATAAGAATAAACGTACGGGCAATACTTTTATTCATGTTTTACGAAAGACTATAGATTACAACCGAGATAATGGTACTGCTTATCCCGCAGTTGCTGTAAAAGTCGGAGATAAAAAGGATTATTGCCATGCTCTGAAAATTAATGGACCTTGCCAAGTAGTTTATCGACCCCATCAACCAAATAAAAGTCAAGCCGGGGGTGCTCGTTTATGGATTGAAGTAGAACCCGAACATATAGTAGAGCGACAATACTTCTCTGATGGAGATTATGGTCCGCCACCAGAAGTAGTGCAGCAAAGGTCAAAAAGCAAGGAGTTTAAAAGTAGAAAGAAAAAACCAAAAATTCAAGTTTAGCAAAGAACTGGTTAGAGATAGCAGAAGGCAGAAGATTAATTATTTTCCATAGTTCGTTTCAGTTATTCAATACTGTCTTAGACCTTTTTGGCTTGACATATTACCATTCAAGATTCAAAACTCAACAATGTCAATTGATTTTAGAAATATCAATACAGTATGGGCATCCATTTTAGTAGAAACACTAAAACGTTTAGGATTAACCACAGCAATTATCAGTCCTGGTTCTCGTTCCACACCTCTAACATTCGCCTTCGCCACCCATCCCAAAATCGAAGCTATTCCGATTATTGATGAACGTTCAGCAGCATTTTTTGCCCTAGGAATAGCAAAAAAAAATTATCATGCTGTGGTTATAGTCTGCACATCCGGTACCGCCGCAGCTAATTTTTATCCAGCCATAATAGAAGCAAAAGAAAGTCGTATCCCACTATTAGTTTTAACCGCAGATAGACCCCCAGAACTACGAAATTGTCATGCTGGTCAAACTATAGAGCAAGTAAAATTATATGGTAATTATCCTAACTGGCAAATTGAACTAAGTTTACCTTCAGTAGAACTAAAAAGACTGGAATATTTAAGACAAACAGTTATTTATGGTTGGGAAAAAACTACTTTTCCTACACCCGGACCTGTGCATTTTAATATTCCTTTTCGAGACCCTTTACCACCCATACCCCAACCAGAAACTATAGCCTTAGCATCAAAATTTCCCAAAAAATTTTTTGCTACTGTACAGCCAGTTTTAAGAACAGAATATTTGCCAAATTATGACTTAATAGAACTCTTAAAAAATCAACTTAAATCTCAGCAAGGCATCATAGTTGCAGGTTTAGCACAACCAGAAAAACCTCAAGAATATTGTCAGGCGATCGCTGAAATTTCCCAAACTTTAAATTTCCCTGTTTTAGCTGAAGGTTTATCCCCTTTAAGAAACTACTCTCAGTTAAATCCCTATTTAATTAGCACTTATGATTTAATTTTAAGAAATCAGAACTTAGCAGAAAAACTCATTCCTGAAATAGTCTTACAAATCGGAGAATTGCCAACAAGTAAACAACTAAGAAGTTGGCTAGAAGTAACTAATTCCCACAGATTAATTATTGACAAAAGTGACCATAACTTCGATCCGCTTCATGGTAAGACAATTCACTTACGAATTTCAGTAGAACAACTAGCCAAAATTTTGACTCCTGAAATTATCCTTAATAACTCTGATATAAATTACTTAAATTTGTGGTGTAATTATGAAGCAAAGGTTAGAGAAAATATTGACAAAAAAATGGCAAAAGTTAATCAGATATTGGAACCAAAAATTTCTTGGTTAATTTCTCAGACATTACCAAAAACTACACCAATATTTATTGCTAATAGTATGCCAGTTAGAGATGTAGAATTTTTCTGGGTTCATAATAATTCCCAAATTCAGCCATTTTTCAATCGAGGTGCAAACGGAATAGATGGTACTTTATCAACAGCTTTAGGTATTGCCCATCGGCATCAAAGCAGTATCATGTTAACAGGAGATTTAGCACTTTTACATGACACCAATGGTTTTTTATTGAGAAATAAATTAGTCGGTCATTTAACTATTATTTTGATTAATAATCAGGGAGGTGGAATTTTTGAAATGTTACCCATAGCTAAATTTGAACCACCTTTTACAGAATTTTTTGCTACTCCCCAAGATATTAATTTTGCTGATTTATGTAAAACTTATGATGTAGAACATCAAAACATATCTTCCTGGAAGGAATTACAAAAGCTTTTAAATCCTTTACCAAGTCGTGGAATAAGAGTTTTAGAATTACAAACAAACCGCCAATTTGATGCTAGATGGCGGTTAGATAATTTAGATAAATTTGCAGCAGATTTTTCGTTATTTGAGAATTAAATAAAGAGGGAAGAAAAAAAAAGGAAAAGGAAACAGTTTTAAAAGTATTTGATATAACCACTTCTCAACTCAACTATGTCCGTTCAAGGACTGGAAAATTCATCCTAGGCATACAAACAATAGACATAGGCTTGACATCCTCCCGACGCTGCTCTACGAGACAGGGCAGGATTCCTCACAATCACGCTCTTAGGGCTTTCTGCTGCCTCTTGCCTCCTGCGGAGGAGCTACGCTAACAGAGGAGCTGCGCTTTTCATGTCGCGTTTGCGTTAGCATTCAGTAGGAAAGCGAAACACAGCACCTGCCTCCCTTGCCCTTCCTTCTTTTCGGTCTAAAGGCGCGCTCCTAAAGACTTGACAGCGCGCTCTTGGGGGTCTCCCCTAAGAGCGACTGGCGCGCTCCACTGCTAGCCCAGCAGCCGGATTCCATTAAGTATAGCAAAGTAATTGTAAGAACCGCTCTTATTGATTGGTTTTGCCATCTCTGAGCTCCCCGCGCTAGCTGCCACACTTGCTCCACCTTTCATGTCGGCGACAGCCGAAACGGGAGAACGCGGGTCAAGGGCCAACGTTGAAATAAATCTTTGATTTAGTTTGGGAGTATGTCAATCAATAAAGGTTCTAATTGACCTTTGCTATCCAAAGCATAAATATCATTGCAGCCACCAATATGTCGATCGTTAATAAAAATCTGTGGCACAGTACGACTTCCATTAGCACGTTCAGTCATACTATTCCTGGCAGTTTCATTGCCATCTATTTTGTATTCGGTGTAGTTAACACCTTTCCACCAGAGTAAAAGTTTTGCTCTAATACAATACGGGCAAGTTTGCCAAGTATAAATTTCGACCTTTGCTTTCATTCGTTCTGGATGACGACCCAGAATAGGGTTCAGAAAATCAAGCATTTTTAGTAATCAATTAAGTAGTAATAAATTAGGCAATTTAGATAATTTGTAACCTATTTTTAAGCCAAACGACAATAAATTTTCCTCACCTCCAATCTTGTTAATTTGATAACTTGATAAAAAGTCTTTTAGATGCTGAAAAATCATCTGTCTTAAATTATTTATTGCCTTAAAATTGTAAGCATTCAGCCATTAGCGGTCAGCTAATCGTGCGGAATGCTACGCAAACAGCTTTTTAATGAATGAAGCAAGTATTCGTTTAACTTCTACTACATTTTCAACTATAGAATTGAAGTATAAGAAGAACGAGCTTGAGTTGTCAACCCATACAATTTTGTGGCGAGAAATGTAGATTTAACTCGGAAGCTAATAGCTGTTAACGTAGTTCCTCCGCAGGAGACTAACGCAGTTCCTCTGTAAGAGGTTAGCTGACCGCTGAAAGCTTACTTAAAATTTAGTATCGATATCTTGTAGGTTTTGCCCTCATTTTCATTTGTGTTTGCATTTTCTTTCTGATGTATAGCTCTCTAGAAATCTTAGAAAAATAATGAGCAGTAAATACTACATTTACTATAAAAAAAGCTAAGACTAAAAATAGAAATAAAAAACTTGCATAAGTAAATTTATGGAAGAAAGTAATAATTAAAAATACAATGGAAAGAAGACCAGCTCCAGAGGCAGCAGAACTAACAATTAGCCAGCGCAAATTAGACATAGTTAAGTTGATAAATATTTTTGATTAATTAAGAAGATAAATAAAAATTATTTAATCATATATCAATCAGTAATTATATATGAAAATATGTTCACGCCATGAAGTATTTTAATCTTATGAATCATCCCTGATTGGGATCAATTAGTTGCAGTTAAATTTAATAGCAATTTAGAAGTATAGTCTATAATTAATTTACTTCTATTTAACTTGAGGAGCATCAGCTAAATTTGGTTCACTCTCTCAAAAGTGTTTCAAGTAGAAATATGTGAGTTAGATTTATAAGTTGAGAAAAACTTACAACAAAAGTTTTTCTTGTGGAATAGTTATTATTTCATTCCTAGTTGTATTACTGTCTTAATTTAACTATATTTTCTGTGCTATCAAGTTCGGATAGTTATTTATAAAAAACCTTCTTTCAATATTGAAATTATCACTTTCCCTACTCTCCTATTACCTAAGCAGGTAAGTCAAATTAAATATAAAATAATCATTGATAGGGAACAAAGAACAGTGAATAGTTCATTAATGGATAATGGATAATCGATAATTGATAATTACCTCTGGTTAAAACCGAGAGGATTGAATACAAGGAATATTGTCTTTGTTTTCCCCTTGAAAGGGGAGGCTTTTAACCTAAACTGTTTAATTATTTAATTATTTAATTATTAATTATCCGGTAAAATGAAGCAGAGATTAAACAATTTTTATTACTTCACCTGACATCTGCTTATTGGTTTGATTTTTTTTTACATGCACCTACTTATTATTTATAAGTATTTAACCGAAAATGATATTAAAGAAGAATGTAGATAGAAAATCAAGCTATATCAGAATTCAGACCAGGATTAATCCCACGTTGAAGCTATTTGCCTCTTGTCTCCTGTAAAGGTTGTGCTTTTCATCTTGCGCAGCTAAAGAAAGGCTTTTCATGTCGCGCAGCGAAACAGACGTGGGATTTCTCCCGGAGAGAGCTAAATATCTATCAAACTTAAAAGTATTGCTGAAAGATCAGAATTTATACAAAACTAAAGTTTACATTTTGTCAAGTTGTTTACGCAAATCCTCCAGTTCATCATCAACCTCTGATTTTTCTGCTGAACCTTGATTAGAAGCTGGTAGTTGATTCTGGCTTACAGAACCTTCAATCAGTTGTGCCTTCATCGCTGCCAACTCATCATCCACATCACTACTAGCTTCTAACTTTCGGAAATCCTCTTCCAAACCACCACCACCAGCTAACTCTGCTGTAGCTTGGGAACGAGCCTCCATTTGCAACACCTTTTCTTCCATCCGGTCAAAAGCTGCCATTGCCCCGCTAGTATTAATAGAACCCATTGTATTATTGAGTTGCTCCTGAGTTTTAGCAGCCGTCATTCTCGCCTTCAACATATCCTTCTTAGCCTTAGCCTCAGAAATCTTACCTTCTAAAGCTGTCAAATTCCGTTTTAGGGTTTCCACCTGAGTTGTTTGACCGTCCAAAGATACTTTTACAGTGTTTGCTGTCTCAGAATAAGTCTTCTTACGCTGTAGAGCTTCTTTGGCCAGACTTTCATCTCCCTTTTGCAGAGCTAACTGTGCCCGGGAGTGCCATTGATTAACTTGAGACTGGGCTTGATTATACTGTTGTTGGCTACGTTTCTGAGTAGCAATAGCGCTAGCAACTGCCTGACGCAACTGGACCAAATCTTCTTGCATATCAATAATAGACTGTTCTAGAACCTTCTCAGGGTCTTCAGCCTTATTTACCATCTCATTAACATTAGCTCTAACGATACGACTAATCCGATCAAATAATCCCATAATTTTATCTTTCCTTTTAATTGACCATTTGTTTAAGTTGGCTCCCAGCTTCCGATTACAGATACTAGCTACTCTGGGCCAAGCTTTTGATTAGTTGATTAGGGAAAATTTACCCTATAATTATAATATCCATTTTAAGCTGTTCTTTGTCCGTAAAGCCCAGGCGGACTTGAATGTTTTTGAGGGAAAAAATGGCTCGAACCAAGAGTAGCAAAAGAAATACCTTAAGAGGCTAAAAATGCCTCAATCTATGAATTAATAAATTAATCACGACTTACGCAAGGACTATACATATAGCGTTCAGTCATCAGACTATCTCCATATTAGCACTCCTTGCGTAAGGATTCAGGTCAGAGCGATCGCCTGAATCACAAAATTATCATAACTCATATAAAGATACGCTAATATAGTTTATTTTCATAATTGTAGATGTTGCTAATTGTAAATAAATTTTGCCCAAATACTCTAATTATTATATAATTATATTTATGATTAATTTGAGCTAAAAATATGAATTTTAACTATATTGATTACTATCAGTATTTACTTGATTTTCATACAAATTATACCATCACGCTCTTTAGCAAACCATCTAGAAAATATTAGCCATGACACGATAAATCGTTATCTGAAAATCGAAAATTTTGATGACCAGGCTTTATGGATAAATGTTAAAGAGGAAATTTTCACTAACACAGAAAGTTATTTAATCTTTGATGATACAGTTAATCAGGAACATAGTAATAAAATTGAGTTAGTCCGGCGACAGTATAATGGTAATAACCATAGAGTAATTCGTGGTATAGGGATAGTAAATTGTATATATTTAAATCCAGAAATCGAATAATTTTGGCTGATAGGCTGATAGATTATCGAGTTTAGGATCCAGGTACTGATAATAAAAGCAAAATAGATAATGTAGAATAAATGGTTTTTTCTGATTTACCACACCAAAAACTACCATTTAAGACTGTGTTAATGGATAGTTGCTATGGAAAACAAAGATTAATGGCATTGGTAGATAACTTAGAAAAAATTTATTACTGTTCCTTAAAAATAAATCGTCTAGTAGATGATACTGAAGGTGTAGAGAAATATCAAAATATTGGAGAGCTAAGTTGGAATTAATCAGAAAGAATATCAGGTAAAATAATTAAAATCAAAGGAATTCCTTTGGGATAAGAAAGTTAAACTCCATGGGGCAACTGTTTCTACCAAAACGACAAAATATATTGCAACTAATGACTTAGATCAATCTTCGCATTTATGCTGTAGAGTTTGAGTCTCAAACCAGATGGAAAATTGCATAATTTTATAGGGAAATTAAGCAATTAACGGGTATAGAATTCTCTCAATGTCGTCGAGCACCAAATTCAGAAAAATTATATATCCTGTGCTATGTTAGTCTGCAATTTTTGCCAAAGATGAGCAGTAAAATAGGAAAAATTATCTATAAAGTTAGACATGAATTACTGTCAGATTATCTGACGCCTCATCCGAAAAATTAATTAAGTTTTAAAACAAGAATGGTTGTCTAATTATTAAAGACAATTATTCACCCAATAAAATTGATTTAATAATGAAATATTGGCAAGCCAAAAAGTTAACATAAACTGAATTTAAGCGTTTAACAGGGGTAAAAAAATTTTCAGAGTGATGGTTCGTACTGTTAAAGCTCAAGAAAAAGAAAAAAAGAAACGAGGTCGCCAGCCCAAGTTAATTCTGGAAGACCCAATTTTAATCACCCTTAAATATTTAAGAGAATATAGAACTTATTATCATATTGGTTCATATTGAAAAATATCCGAATCCTCTGTTTGTCCTATTGTTCTAAAAATTGAAAACATCTTGATAAAATCTCGCCAATTCCGACTACCTGGAAAGAAAGAATTATGGCCAACTTCTGCTGAAGAGGAACTGGTAATAATGGATGTCATAGAAAGTCAAATTGAAAGAGCAAAAAAACGCCAAAAACAGTTTTATAGTGGAAAAAAGAAACAATATACTTTAAAAAAACAATTGGTAATCAAACAAAAAAGTGGTTTAATTGTTTGTGTAGTCAATTGTCTAAAACTATATTCTACCCAGATTCTCAATCCACAAAGGTTTCCTAAAATTGATTTTATTTTAGCCTGTAAATTGGTCTTGACAAAGGATGTTGAATTTTCTGGTATGGTTTCTAGTTTTGTAATAGTGAGACTAAGCAAATCTCACTTAAATTTTACTTTTAGCCCTTGAAATATTGTTTTTAGGATACCTCACCAGTGTCTGATTTTTTCAGATAGGAACCTTTTTTATGAGGCAGTTGAGGATTTGTGACTCTAGGCAACATTTCCGCCTTCATTGCTTCCAACTGAGTCTCAATATCATTCTCATCTCTTTCCAAAGATACAAACTGTTTCTCTAAACTATCAGTTCCCAACTCAGCCATCGCCTCAGACTTAGCCTCAAGCTGTATTATTTTCTCTTCCATCTGCTCAAAAGCACTTAGAGTATTACCAGTATTCACCAATCCTAACATTTCATTCAGCTTTTCCGAAGCTCTCGCAGAACGTGCCCTAGCAATATACATATTCTTTTTTAATTTTGCTTCACTAATTTTATGCTCCAACTGCCTCATATTTTGCTTCAGCTTTTCCACCACCTGTTTTTGCTGTTCCACCTGAACCTTCATCACGGTAGCTGTTTCTTGGTATGACTTGCGTCTAGTCAGAGCTTCCCGGGCCAAATCATCCTGGCCTTTTTGCAAAGCCAACTGGGCTCGTCTATACCATTCATCAGCAGTAGATTGAGCTTGGTAACATTGTCTTTCTGTGCGTTTTTGAGTAGCGATCGCTTGTGCCACTGCTTGGCGTAGTTTCACCAGGTCACTCTGCATGTCTTTTACTGTCTGCTCCAGAACCTTCTCAGGATCTTCAGCACCAGAAACCAAACTATTTATATTCCCGCGAATTATCCCCCAAAGGCGGTCAAAAATTCCCATCAAGACTCTCCATATTTATTATAATTTTCGATCATAAAGTCTCCAGGAGTAATTAATTTTTCGTACTTTAACTTTTATACTTATTGGAGAAAGAAATAACCGTACTCTCCAGTCATTTTTTAATAATCTTTTTTTCTTCTGTTCCCGAATTAATAATTTTCAGGTTTCAACTTGTAATATTTTGCATCCAGTCCTTCTTGGCGTAATTCTTGAAGAAATATTTTTGCCCTTTCTGGTTCCCAAAATGCCCCCATCTGTATCTTCATACCATTAGCCGTTTCACGAATATAAGCATCTGAAATTATTTGCTGTGCTTTATACAAAGAGTCTTCATTGACATAATCCAGAACAACATAATACCAACCATCATCTGATTTAATTGGGCTAGTTATTTGAGAACTATTAGAAATTTCTGGGGAAGGTTTAACTATTGGGGATGGAGTTGGAGAAGATAAAGTAACTACAGTAGATGGGGTAGACTGAGGCAATAAAGTAGTGCTGAGATTATCCAGTTTTGTACTTGCTTTATAAGTAGGTGGTGAAGCAGTATTAACACTTCCTGATATTGGTGGTGGTACCACAGGTTTGACTTTTGCCGTAGGAGATGGGAACTGACTAGGTTTAGGATTAACGTTACTTAGAGTATTCAAATCTAAATCTACAAACTCTTGAGATGCCAAGTCAGGAGATTTTGGTAAAGGTTTCTCGTCCCTATTTTTAATATTATCAGTAGTAGTATCATCTGTATTTGTTTGAGCAGAAGTACCTTTCAAAAAACGGTCTAAACCAAGATTGCTCAGACCTGATGGGTGCATTACAACATAACCCAAAATCGTACAAGAGATCAAGAACAGAAACATTGAAACTATTCCCAGGGGAGTAAACAAACTTGCTAAGTAACTAGATTGCTCCTGACGACTTGATTTTAATTTATCTAAACTCTCTAGAAGTTTCTCTGAAGATTCCAGATAGTTATCTGGTGCTGTAGAATTATTGTCACCTAATTGAGATGTCTGTTTCTCACCATCCTGATTTTCTACGTCACCTTTTTTGGCCATACTAATTTCCGTAGGGGTGGGAGGCTCAATGGCCACTGGTGAAGGTTTCTTAGCAGAAGTATTAGATGTTTCATAGTTTTCCAGCGATGATTCTATCTCAGATAAAGGCAATGAGGATAGTGTTTGATCCTCCACTGGTAATAGAGACATTAACTCGGGTGTTTTATAAATTTGTTTATTAATATTTTTCTGAGAAACTGCCGACTTTTCTGTTTGCCTGCGGTACTTACGATATCTTGTTAGTTCTGCTTCTAGCTCTACATCCAAACTTTCCATTACAGTTTGCAAAGTCTGATTCAATTCCTGGGTAGAATTTTTAGTAGACTTAACTATCGAATTTTGACTCATTTAATAACTCCTGCTAGTTAATCATTAGATTTGACATAATATTTCGATTGATTAATATAGTAATCAAAGGTTAGCATAGTAGAACAAATGGTCACAAGATCTATATAAGCAACAGGAAAAGTTAATGCACTGGGCCAGATATATGTACTGCTGTATGTAATTAGACGAAGTTGGTGGGATATTTTCTGGAAGTTCCGACTTAGCAGTTAAAGCCTACACAGCGCTGTAACGAATATTGGGAATTAATACCGAAAACTATTGAGGATAGGATTCACAGATGTGAACACTGTGGTTATACTGAAGATCGATATATTAATTCTACTTAGGTATATTTAACTTGGGCTTGGGTGTAGGAACTATCCTCTTCAGATTCAGATTCAGAGTTCCATAGCTATACTGATTGAGGAAGCATGAAGTACCTATGGATAAGGAAACGTCAGAAACCCCTCGCTCAATCCAGTAGCGAGGGGTAATTAATCAACTATGGATTTTCAGTCTCTAGATCAGATTTTAGGCTATCTCAAAATTATGGAGCGATCGCCCCAACAACAACATTTTCAAAAGCTGATGGAATGTTGGGAAGAAGTTTTAGGGGTGATGGCTAGCCAAACCAAACCTTTATACATTGAACGAGGTGTTTTATATGTAGCAACATCAAGTGCTGCCTTGTCTCAAGAACTTAGTTTCCAAGTTCCGCAACTTTTACAGAAGCTAAAGCACCTTTTGTCTATATCTCTAGATGATATCCGATTCTCTCCAGCTCAATGGCATACACGTCTCCCTATTAGTCAATCAACCCAAGCGGAAAAAGATGATTGGCAAAAGCATCCTAGCATGATTCATCAGTTGAAAAAACCATCCCTGGCAAACTCCACTCCCAAAAATCAAAATCCTCAGACCACTTTTCAAAATTGGGCGAAAGCTATACAGAAACGTTCTCAGACTTTACCCCTTTGTCCTCAATGCCAATCTCCTACTCCCCCTGGAGAAATTCAACGTTGGTCAGTCTGTGCAATTTGTGCCACTAAGCAGTGGTCATGAGTAGGGAGTAGGGGGTGGTAAACAGATACCAACACCATTTCACTTTCAGAATGTCACAAAAGGATGGTAGATCTAGTTCAATAATTAATAATTAATTATTAATTATTAATTGTTACCTCTTCTGTAATAGAAGGATTGGTTAAAAGGAAATTTTTCCTCCCTGAAAGGAGAGGGTTTCAACCTTAATTTTTCGGTAATAGGGAAGGGCAAACGCATCTTATTTTGAAGTTCTGACAGGGCAAGAATTTTAGCTATTTGAGTATTTATACTTATTGCTTCTATAAGCCTTAACGACAAAAGCTTCCAGAATTTAGATGCGTTTGCCCTGGGTAATAGGGAAGGCTTCACCTACAGGACTCCCAATGTTTTCACATAAGGTCAGTTCGGATTAAGACAATTTTGCTAATCATTCTATGAAGGAATGGGGATTATAGCCAAGGATAGAATCATGGTTTCAGCTTATCCCGAGCTCAGGTCAACCTAGAGCTTAACTTTTCAGTATTTCCCTCACTTCGGAAAACTTTTCAACGAAAGGGGTTTAATTATTAAGGCTTTGTCTGCAATCGGCATTTAGTGAAATAGTATAACTTTCTCTTACTCCTATAATATCATACCGTCATTGAACAAAAGGAATGAGATAGCCCTGTGTTTTGAAGATACTTCGTTCAAGGAATTATTACTCTCCCCAAATGTAATTAAAAATACAAAATAATTAATTTATCTTAATCAGTGATTGAAAATTTTTGATAGCTTTTTTCCCTGTGTTTATACGTACTTAGTAACGATGAATATTGCCAAGTAATGGGTTGAAATATTACCTATTTTACTTCCATCTGACTTACATTTTAGGTTGATCCCCATTGATTTTATCGAAATAATGTATTTATTCATACAATTTTACTGGCCAGCTATTATCGAAATATTTCCAATTATAACGGAATTATAAAAATAATATAAAATCAAGTTAATTGATAGGAATCTTCAGAAGCTAGATGTCATAATGGGTTTAATCGATTAAAACTATGAAGTCCCAGGGATTAAAAATAATTTAAAGTCAAGTAAATATAAATTTAGGAAAATTTTTTATGAAAGCCATTCTAGCTTGTCGTCATTGTCAATACTATTCACCAGAAGGAAGACGTGGTGGTGTTTGTCAAAAGTTAATGACACAAGTTGAAAGTAATTGGAAAGCCTGCTCATTAGCTTTACCTCCCTTTGCACCATCCTGGGAAAATCGGAATAGTATAGTTATGTGGCATCAGAAAATTGATGAAACATTGGAAGTAGTTTTACCCCTAAAACCTAGTGCTAATAATATTCGTCAACTAACTAATACATTTGGGCTTGGTTCTTAATGAGCAATAAATTTAAGTTAAGGTGTGAGTAAATCTAGTCTAATTTTCCTTTTTATTTAAATTGATTATCCCTAGAATTTACGGCATTGTTGAATTTATATATGATTTTGCTAAATTCCTAGTGGAGTTTATAGCTTTCAGCCATGCATCTGAAAAATAGCTGTTATCCTCTTCCATTAAATCACAAATTATAACGGGATAGGATAACCAAAGTATAATATATACGGGATTGTTGATTAATTATCAAAGTACTTATATGTCAATGGTTGAGGCTTTTTGAGTAGAAAAAAGTACAAGTTTTTCGGTCGAATAAAGTTCAAAAAGTTAGCATTTTGGGCAGACAAGGGCAGAAAATTAATCTTACAATTCTTCCGATGACCTCCTCTATAATTACCGAAAAATCCTGGTATAAAGCCTCCCCTTTTAAGCTATGCTTTATAAACATCTTCGTTAACATAAAACTTAGACATTAGAAAAAGGTTATGTTTATTACCATTCAATGGATATGATAGGAGGGTAAACGTATTTAATTAGAGGCTAAACTCCCCCCACCTCCCCATCAGAAAAGGATTTTAGGAGTTGTTTATAAGGGATAGCCTTTTAAGGGGATAAAAAGCGGTAGAGGGATGGATGGGTTACCGAAGCATATCCAATCGACCAAGAGAAAAGAGAATTTCGTATTTTAATCCCGAAGCTTCAACTAGAGGTACTGATAACTGATAACTGATAACTGATTAGAGCAGAAATAATCAGAATACTACAGATGGATTGAATAGCATTCTGGTGCTGCGGTGGGGAATGTAAGAACTAAGCTTGGACGTAAGTTTAGGTTAGTGCAGTCCCCTATTAATGCATAAATTCTTATTATTTATAGCTGATTAGAGTTAGTGTGGGGTAGTTCAAGGTAGCCAAGGATATCTACTAAAATCTGGAGGCCGTTTTTCTAGGAATGCCTTTTTACCTTCAGCTCCTTCCTCCGTCATGTAATAAAGAAGAGTAGCATTACCCGCCAATTCTTGTAGACCAGCTTGTCCATCACAATCAGCATTAAAAGCTGCTTTCAGACAACGAATGGCGATCGGGCTTTTTTCCAAAATTTCAAATGCCCAGTTAATGCCTTCTGTTTCTAACTCCTCGACTGGTACAACAGAATTAACTAAACCCATTTCTAAAGCTTGTTGCGCTGTGTATTGCCGACAGAGAAACCAAATTTCTCGTGCTTTTTTCTGACCAACAATTCTTGCTAAATAACTGGCCCCAAACCCACCATCAAAACTACCTACCTTGGGACCAGTTTGACCAAAAATTGCATTATCAGCGGCAATAGTTAGATCACAAATAATATGCAAAACATGACCTCCACCAATAGCATATCCAGCCACTAAAGCTATGACAACTTTAGGCATGGAACGAATTAACCGTTGTAAGTCCAAGACATTCAACCGTGGCACTCCAGCTTCATCAACATAACCTGCTGTACCCCGCACACTTTGGTCTCCACCAGCACAGAAAGCATATTTACCATCTGTATGAGGTCCTGCACCTGTGAACAAAACTACCCCAATATTTGGGTCTTCACGAGCGTCAACAAAAGCATCATAAAGTTCAAATACAGTTTTAGGGCGAAAAGCATTACGTTTGTGGGGACGATTAATAGTTATTTTGGCAATTCTGTCAGTTTTGTGGTAAAGAATATCGCTATAGTCTTTAACAATTTGCCATTCTATTTGCAAAGGCTGATTACTCATATTTGTAAAAATTTATAATGCAAAATTACTTTCTAGCAAGGCATAAATTAGTTTAGTGGGAAGAGTACTGGTTGTAAATACTAATAGCCTTTTTCCGCGGAAAAAATTGGGGAGATAAAACACCACTACTTTAGTGTATAGTTAAGATTAAATAACACTTTAGGTTGGATAATTTACTCAGATTGTCAGAAATACTTTTATTTTATTTTACTTCTACATTTGATACCAATTTTGAGTTGGTGGTGCAAAATTTTATAACAGTCAAGGGAGGATTTTTTATCTGATGAAGTAAAGTAAGTTAATTTCAGTCAAACCAAGGTTAATAATGCTATAGTTTTTGCAAATGATATTTCAATAATGAATAATGAATAATTACCTCTTCTTATAAAGAAGAGGATTGGCTAAAAGGAATTTTTTTCTCTCTTGCTCGATTGGATATGGCGAACTTCGGAGCGGCTCTGTTAAGAGCGGGAGACCTCGCCATCCCATCCTTCGGAATGCTCCGCAAACGACCGCTTCTTTCTCCATGAATGTAGAGGTTTTATACCTTAATTTCTCGGTAAATCTAGATTGAGATTTTTTATTAGAAAAAAATTGCTGTCTTGAGTAACCTATATCCTTATGTTTACTATTATTTAATGCTATTTTTCTTTCTTTACTATTTCCTATTTCCTATTTCCTATTCCCTATTTCATTTTTAATAGGACTCGGTTTCCACATCCCATTCAGAAACACTATATTTGGATAAATATTTTTCCGATATTCTTTATTTCTGACTTATTACCTAAAAACAAAGTCGCTGTAATATTCGTCAAGATTCAGGTATCTCAAACCCCGTTATAGAAATAATACTGAAAACGACTGATTACTGAAAAATTATGATGATTGACCATCCAAGTTATCTAGTCCATAAAAAATGGATGAGTCGGGTATTGGAACTAGCCAAAATTGCTGGTGATGCTGGAGAAGTCCCAGTAGGTGCTGTTATAGTTAACTCAGATGGTCAGTTAATTACAGAAGCCCAAAACCGACGAGAGCGAGATTTTGACCCTACTGCTCATGCAGAAATATTGGCTTTGCGACAAGCGGGACTAATTTTGCGGAATTGGCACTTAAATCAATGTACTCTTTACGTTAATCTTGAACCTTGTCCAATGTGTACTGGGGCAATATTGCAGGCAAGAATAGGTTTATTGGTCTATGGAGCGGACGATCCGAAAACTGGCACAATTCGCACTGTGGCTAATTTTCCAGATAGTATTTTTTCTAATCATCGTTTGTCTGTATTGGGGGGAATAATGGAAACAGCTTGTCGTCAACAATTACAGTCTTGGTTTGCTCAACTTAGGTAATAGGAAAGGGAATTAATTTTGTTGTGAAATTCACCCCAATCTAGAGTAGATGAAAACAAGTGCTTGACAGTACAATAAGTGTCATTTAAAAATGCTACCAAAACAGCAATAAAATTTACCTTAGAGTCAAGAAATAAAGTTACATAATTTGAGGTAAAAAAGGATGATAATTCTTGACTGCATCCCACCATCTTTAAAGAAAGTAAAGTCTCAAGTAAACTCAAAACCCTCTAGCATTTCTCCTTGGTTAGCATTTTTATCTTATTTTTTAGGTCGCCACATAGTAATGCCGTTTTATTTTCGTAGAATAAATATTATTGGAAAAGAAAATGTTCCTAAAGTAGGACCAGTGATTTTAGCTCCTACTCATTGTTCTCGTTGGGATGGGTTGATTATAGCTTATGCTACAGGTAGATTAGTGACTGGTCGAGACCCAAGATTTATGGTTAGCATGGATGAAGTTAAAGGTTTACAAGGGTGGTTGATTAGAAGTTTGGGTGGCTTTCCTGTTAACCCAAAAAATCCGGCAGTTTCTTGTTTTCGTCATGGAGTAGAACTAATATTAAATAGAGAGATGTTGGTAGTATTTCCTGAAGGTAATATTTTTCGTGATAATCAAGTTCATACTCTTAAAACAGGATTAGCAAGGATAGGTTTACAAGCTGAATCTCATCAACCAAATCTTGATGTTAAAGTAGTACCTATATCTTTGAATTACAATCCAGTTATTCCGCGTCGTGGTTGTAATGTTATAGTTCGTATTGGTGTTCCTTTGTCGGTCAAAGATTATATTTGTGGTTCTGGAAAAAAACAGGCACAAAACTTAACTATGGATTTAGAGGCAGCACTGAAAAATCTCAATCAGGATTAAATTATCAAGATAGCCAAGAATAAAAAATATCATATTAATCAGGTATAGTATTTTTTCTGTTTTCTATTCCCTGTTTACTGTTCCTTAAAATCCAAAACTTTTGTATATCATCAATTTGAGAAATTCTATATATAGCAATCATATTCAGGTTGTAATATTTTGCTGGTAGTTAGGAATCAGGAGTCAGAAGTCAGAATTTTCAGGGTTTTCAGCTCAAGTTAATTATTATAAAAATTGTCACAACTAATTTAGGATTGTTATAATATCAATTATTTTGTATATGAAGCGAGAATTAAAAGATTTTAACCCTAATTTCCAGCCCAGTCAAATTGTTTGTTTAGAACATGGAAATACTTGTTTATATGCAGAAGTAATTCAGGTGTTAGAAGTACGTCAAATGTGTTGGGTTCGGCCTTTGATGTTGAAAGTATTTTCCTCAGAAAGTGAGTGTGAAAATAATCAAGATGTGTCAGAAAGGTCTAGGTTATGGGATTTGCGAGATGGTGCGGATTTGGTATGGCCGATTTGTTTATTTAGGGAAACTATTGATACCGAGTTTCTGCCACTTTTATCTGAGTTATATTTGTTGGATAGCGAGCCGAAAAATTTGCATATTTCACATCAACAGTTAAGAGATTTTGTTAGGGAGGTTTGGCAGGCTTTCCCTGATGTTTTTCCCCTGGTTCAAGATTAATTTATTTGATAATTTTAGATTTGATAGATAACTAATTAGGGTTTGCTGAAAAAGTTTTAGAGTTGAGGATATAATTCAGAATTCATAATTCATAATTTAGAGGAGTTAGGAGGAAGAAATATCCCTTTATTTTTCTCTCCTTATCTACTCAAAACTCTAACTTTTTTAGATTTTTATAGCAAAAACCTTGCACCTTTTTTTACTCTAAAAATCCTCAAATATTTACAGATAAAGACTTGATAGTTAATCAGCAAGCCCTAATTATTAGTCATACTATTGTTGAAAATTTTGTACATAAATATGATAAATAAGTTGTGAAAAAAACTGTAGGAGTTTTGTCTAAAAATCCAAGGGGAAATATGATTTGAAGACTAAACCCCTAGGCTCAAATATTACAACCTATTTAGGATTCCTATAATTTTTTTCATATACACAAAATTTATGCATTTTGGCAGTTAATAAAAATAGCAATAATAACGCTACAAAATTTGACTTTTGATGATTTATATTGAATCCGGTAGCATCGGATTTATGAATTTTATAAATGATGCTGGCACTGTTGATAATGATCCTAGTGACCAAGATGCTTCCAATTTTTATAATACCGATACTATATGATTTGAAGACTAAACCCCTAGGCTCAAATATTACAACCTATTTAGGATTCCTATAATTTTTTTCATATACACAAAATTTATGCATTTTGGCAGTTAATAAAAATAGCAATAATAACGCTACAAAATTTGACTTTTGATGATTTATATTGAATCTGGTATCATCGGATTTATGAATTTTATAAATGATGCTGACACTGTTAATAATGATGCTAGTGACCAAGATGCTCCCAATTTTTATAATACCGATACTAGCGGAGATGATATTACCTAAAAAATGGTGAGGGAGCTATGACAGCAAAAAAAAAGAATTGAGCATCGAGTTTAGAGCAACTTGATTTACATCAGAGGTTTTGTGAATTTAGATTTTTTACTTGTGAATTTTTACTTTTGATTTAGCGACATGGTGCTATGTTTTAGAGTGGAAAAAAATAGTCTATCAAATGTTAAATTCTGCTAGTTTTTCTGCTAAATAAGGGGCGCCAAAATCCCAAACTTGAGAAGTAATTCTAAAAGGAAGATGTCCGTCAGGAGCAGAAATTTTATATGTAATATGTTTATATCTTTTATGATTTTATCCCCATCCTACTTCGTGAATAAAATTATCGGCGATTGCTACATTATAAATTCCTGGTTTACCTCCTAATTCTATCCAAATCTGTTTTTGAATGCTAAATCCAAATTTACCATTACTATATTTAATCCACAATTGATTGATTTTATCTAGGTCTGTGCAGGGCACATTTTTAATATCTTCTATATTCAACCAATAATATTTTTCTCGCCCTACCAGCGAAAGTATAATTCTGAGTGTTTATCTATCTGCTGCTTGAAATTGCTCGGATGACAATAATTTTTCTAAAGGTGCGTAGTTTACTTCTTTATCTATATAATTAATAGCTGTTTTGGAAATATCTGGAATATTAGTTTCGGGTAAAGGTTGGGGTAGTTTTTGAGGTTGTATAGTGGGATTAGATTTTTGTTGTGGAATAGAAGTAGGAGTAGGTTGAGGAGTTGAAGGGTGATAATTTCTTCTAAAATTCAGCTTGGGAGAAAAGATATAAATCACAACAACAAAGACAAATATACCTTTTACATTTAGCAATCCATTTGTTTCTCCTTGATAAAAAGTTTTGACAGAATTTTGATAAAGAGGTTTCATACCTGGAATATGTAAGGTAGCCATTTGAGAAAATAGTGTGCGAGAAACCTGAGACATTTGAGACAGAATACTCTGAGGTTGAATTTGAAGTAATGCCAACCATTCTTGCACAGTCTGAGGGCGATCTTCCGATTGAATTTCCATTCCTTTGAGAATTGCATTATTGAGGCGATCACTAATTTTTTTATTAATTTGTTTTGGTTCGACTAATGGGTCGTATTTAGCTTGTTTTCCCATCAGTTTAAAAACTAATTTAAAGACGAAACCAGCTTGTTTTGGTAAGTGGGTTTTATGTATTGCTAACTGAGTATGATATCTATCTATAGAGTTAGGTAATGGAGATTTAGTTAAAAGCACATAAAGTGTGGCTGCTAAAGCATAAATATCTGTATATTCTCCTGGTTTATGTTTGCGAATATATTGTTCTATAGGTGCATAACCTGGTGTATAAAATTGGGTGTAGCTTTTAGTTTTATTGGGAATAAATTCACGGGTAATATCAAAATCTATTAGAACTACTTCTTCTTTATTTTTGTCATTTGGAGCGAAATTATGGAGAAAATTATCCAAAGCTAAAGCGTTTGGTGAAAAGGTAAAAAAAATAATATTAAATCTGTTATTCGGCGATATTTACAGAGACATCAAATTACATCACATCAAAATCAAATAATAGGAGTAAATCTGAGTGGAACTAATTTAAGTCTAAATAAAGCAAACTTATGTCAAACAGATTTACATGAATTAATTGTACTTGCTAATGGCAAAAGAGCAGTTATGGTTTAGATTTCAATTCCCAAGCAGAAGTAAAAATTTTCCTTTGAGTCAATCCTCTCCTTTTCAAGGAGAGGTAATAATTAATAATTAATAATTAATTATTAATTATTGAAATCTATCCCTACCATCTTGGCTTGATAACATAACATTTCGATTAACTTATTATAGGGAATACATACAAAATTTTGATTGTTTCTTTTCCCTAAATTTATCTTCTGCTTCCAGTCTTCATTATGACCAATTATCAAAGTTCCTACTTTCTGATTAATCAGGGTGTCAATAATCAAACGAGATGATTTATGCAGATAATCGTTGATGAGCAAATTCTCTTTTATTAGAAAGTTTTTTCAGCCTCTTACTTGATTGATTTTCCTGGGGTTGAGATTGCCGGAAGCTCCTCATTTTATTATAGTATTGATTTATAGATTTTAACGGTCTGCCATTGATCACTCTTGGGTTTAATTCCGGCGCTTATTAAAAGTTTCCGCTGTCATTGTTTTTCGCATTTTTCATAAATGACCTCTATTACATAATGGTTAAGTCTAGGGACAAGACGAACTTATTTAATTTGTGAAGTAGGTACTAACGTTTTTAGATAAATCTTAGTTTTACTCGGATTAATAATTCCTTTTTTTTAATTGCCTCTTGCTGATGGCTTGTGTCCTATAAACTACAATATTTATTCCAGTTATTTTATTTTTATATCTAGGAAGACGAGGACGAGATTTAAACTTTGATGGGTTCTGTTTATAAACTTCGTTCGCTGCTAAAAAGCTTTTGGGTGTTTTTCTCTAAAATCATCAATATTTGTTGAGATACTTTAGCTGGCATTGCTTGATAATCTGATTGAGTAGAGAGTGTTTTTTGTAGGTCATAATAAGATATATTTCTCTTTTCAAATATCCAAGACTGACTAACCAAATAATTAGGATGAGTTTAAGAGATTTTTCGACAAAAAAGACAGTCGGTTAATTTCAGCATAAAACCGATGATTCTTTTGAATAATATGTCTCTCAACTAATCTCATAAATCAAGGAGTTAAAATTATATTAGGATTCGAGAATTTATGAATTTTTAATTATGGTTATTTAGGCTTTAATTTTCAGCTAACGCCGATTATACTATGAAAAATAATGTTCGATAGTTATTAAATTTTGTCAAATATTTAGTAGCTATTTTGTACAAATCAAGTAAGATATTTGACATTCTTTGACTATATATGACTATATTTATGTACAACGTTTATTATACCAATTAATAATAATAATATACCTAAACAAGACTTCAATTATAAATAATTAGAACTGGAGTGTGGAGACTTTTGATAATTTTCAACTAGATAATAGGTTGTTAAGAGTATTTTTTTTTCCTACACCCCACACTCTCAAACCCAAGGATATATAGCAAATTTTTTGAGGTTTGGTATAATGAACCCTAAACCTCTAGCTTTGTAAGCATTCAGCTATTAGCATTCAGCATTCAGCTTTTCCTGTGGAATTTTTGAAAGTAATAACTACTAAGGTTAGGTGATGAGCTTTTTCGTGTCGGACTTTGAATTTTCTTTGGAGACTAATTTCTCCTTCTCAAATAATGAGTTGATAACTCATAGCTGCTTCGCTACGCGATATGAAAAACGTAGTTCAGACTTAGGAGACTAGCTGATAGCTGACCGCTGAATGCTTACGGGAAAATTAAGGTATAAAGCCTCTCCATTTATGGAGAAAAAGCGGTCGTTTCGGCTGCTCACCGACATGAAAAGCGGAGCTTCCCGTAGGGTGGAATAGATGGGTTACCTAACCATATCCAATCGGCCAGGAGAAGAAAAAAATTCCTTTTAGCCAATCCTTCTATTGCAGAAGAGATAATAATTAATTATTAATTATTGAACTAGCTTTCTCAATCCACCCCTAAATAAAATCTTGGATTAGAAGCTATAATTAAGGGATAATATTTACCCTCAAAATTTCTATAACCATCAATAAAATGCCTACTCAAGACAAACAACAAACAAAACAGAATTGGAAACAAATAGCCAAACAATTTGAAGCAGTTGTTGGCAAAAAAGGTGTAGTTCAACGTAAAGAAGAATTATTAGTATATGAATGTGACGGTCTAGCTAGTTATCGTCAAAGACCTGCATTAGTAATATTACCCCGTAACACCGAACAAGTCTCAGAAGCAGTAAAAATATGTCATAACCTAAATATTCCTTGGCTTCCTAGAGGTGCTGGAACAGGTCTTTCTGGAGGTGCATTACCAATAGAAGACTGCGTTTTAATCGTTACTTCATTAATGCAAAAAATCCTGAAAATAGACTTAGAAAATCAACAAGTTGTTGTACAACCAGGGATTATTAATAACTGGGTGACACAAGCAGTTAGTGGAGCTGGTTTCTATTACGCTCCCGACCCTTCCAGTCAAATTATTTGTTCTATTGGTGGGAATATTGCTGAAAATTCTGGGGGGGTTCATTGTCTCAAATATGGAGTAACAACTAACCATGTTTTAGGATTAAAAATAGTTACTCCTGAAGGTTCAATAATTGATATTGGCGGACAAATTCCAGAGATGCCTGGTTATGACTTAACAGGTTTATTTGTAGGTTCGGAAGGTACTTTGGGAATAGCTACCGAAATTACTCTGAGAATTCTTAAATCTCCCGAATCAGTTTGCGTACTTTTAGCAGGATTTCCTAGTATTGAAACTACCGGGCAAACTGTGTCAGATATTATCAGCGCTGGCATAATCCCTGGGGGGATGGAAATTATGGATAATTTTAGTATTAATGCTGTAGAAGATGTAGTTAAGACTGGTTTATATCCTCGGAATGCAGCAGCTATTTTATTGGTGGAATTGGATGGTTCACAGTTAGAAGTTGATGTAAATAAACAACGAGTCAAAGAAATATGTGAAATGAATCAAGCTATAGAAATTACTACTGCTAATGAACCGGAAAAGCGGATAAAATTATGGAAAGGGCGAAAAGCCGCTTTTGCTGCTGCTGGTAATATCAGTAAAAATTATTATGTGCAGGATGGTGTGATACCTCGGACAAAAATGGCTTATGTTTTGGGTGAAATTGAAACAATAAGTCATAAATATGGTTATCGTATTGCAAATGTATTTCATGCCGGGGATGGGAATCTCCATCCTTTAGTTTTATATGATGATTCTGTTGAGGGAGATTTGGAAAGAGTGGAAGAAATAGGTGGAGAAATTCTCAAATTATGTGTAGAGGTTGGTGGTAGTTTGTCTGGAGAACATGGTATTGGTTCGGATAAAAAATGTTATATGCCTTTGATGTTTAATGAGACAGATTTGGAAACAATGCAATGGGTAAGAAGTGTATTTAATCCCAAGGGTTTAGCTAATCCTGAAAAAATATTTCCTATGCCTCGAACTTGTGGAGAATCTGCTAATGTTAAGAAGGTTAAGCAGTTTGAAGGAGTGGAAGTTTTTTAAACTTTAGTTTCCCTTAACTCTAAATATTATCTAGTTACTAAGCAAGAAAAACTCTAGATAAATGTTTAGAAGCTGTAAAGCGTTATTTTCAGCGAGCAAAAATTAGCTTTACTTTTAAGCGGAGAAGTGTTTCTGGAAATCAATTTTCGGCGTTCCATTATCAAGGGATGATTTTGATATCTGCCCAAAATTTAGCCCGATCAAACGAGAGTTTTAGCTTATGCAAATTTAATTGGTATTGGTGATTTTAGCTATGAAAATGTAGAAACCGGGTTTGTATTAAATGCCTTATCGTACTAATATCTATCCCCAACAAACCCGGTTTCTTAATAATGCCTGCCTTAGATTTCATAGCTTGATTCACCAACGCCATTTAATTATTATCCCCAACTATACAACGCCAAAAAATCAACCTATATTATAATGTTTAGATAATCAGTTATAAAAAACTTTCTCCCTTGAAACTTTACTTTTTCTCTTCTACCTTCAGCATAAGTATTTAACCGGACATGATATTAGTGAATGACCTGCTAATTTAAGAGTAATTTTCGACCTGTTAATACAACTTAAATATTAGAAAATTTGGGGTATTAATTATCAAATGATTTGGTCTATTTAAAAAAGTAGATGCCAACCCTGTTTTGTCGTAAATACATAACTGACTGAATACTAATTATTAGACATCTCTAGAAAGGATTCTCAAACCCTTACCCCAGTGTTCAAAATCGGCATTTTTGGAGATGTCTATTATTATCAAACCATCTGAAACTTATTATTTATCCCTTCTCCTGACGACGCAAACCAGCCATTGCTAAACTCACAACACCAACAGAAAACAGTGACATGGAAACTGGTTCTGGTACTGTCTCTAATTCTGGTCCTGTCTCTAATTCTGGTCCATTACCTAGTTTAAGTTGAAATGCTAATTCTGAGCGATGGGGAGCTGTTCTATCTCTCAGATTTTTGGCATCTCCCGTCCAAGTCATAGTTGTTGTACCTGTCAATGTGAAACTCTCCTCTAGATCGGTTAACCATAGATATTGAGAGCTATTCCAATAATCACATCTCGCTTCTAAGCAGGCAAAACTAGAATTTTCCCCAACAGCCTGATCATTCAGCATTAGATTATCTACCACAACACTATTATTTTGTTTACGAGCTGTAGTCCGAATAAATAAGTCGTCAAAAGAATCTGTAATGCCGTATTCCAATTTTTGTCCACCAATTTCGTAAGTTAGAGTACCGTCCTCGAATGTCAGAGTAAAATCTTCTCCTTGTCCGCTCACCCAATCAAAAGCACGGTACTGATCGACAACTGTTTGACCACCAGAACCATTATCGTAATGGATATTAAATTCATGTTCTGCTGCTCCTGATAAATCTCCAATCCGTCCTTCCGCAGCGACATCTATTGTTGCGCCTAATTCTTCAAAGTCTGCTTCTCCATTAATAACACCTCCCAGAGTAAAAGCATTTGCTGAAACTGGCGCTCCTAAAAATCCGATCCCTAATGCTGCTAATGCTAAAAATGATTTGCACTTATTCATCTGCTGTGCTCCTTCGGTCTGTGTGTTTCTTTACAATTCCAATCTAACCTGCCGAGAACCAGATGTGCAAGCAAAATAGTAATATTTTACACAATCTTTAATTTGTTAAAAATCTTAAGTATTATCATCTAAAAGCTTTAAATATATGAATTATAGACATGTCCGCAAATATAATTATATTAGTAGCAATTTAATTAATAGCTTCAGTATTTACTCGTGATAAACTCAAATTTTTCTAGCCTCAGCCATAATAATTTGAAAATTTGCTCTAGTTGTGGCGATCGCTCATCCTCAAGAAGACTTTTTGAACTAATAAAATCTACTGTAGGGGCGAATGGCCATTCGCCCCTAATAGATATGGCCGTTCTGCCTAAGTCCTGTTTTAGATAAACTTAGGCATGAAGCGATCGCCTCAATTAAATAGATAAGAGACAAAACTACAACGTCTGAGTTTTTAGATTTTAGATAAACTTAGGCATGAGGCGATCGCCTCAATTAAATAGATAAGAGACAAAACTACAACGTCTGAGTTTTTAG
>NZ_JBNHEP010000288.1:63340-119654 GCF_050015995.1 Dapis brunnea BLCC-M229
GCGATCGCCTCAATTAAATAGATAAGAGACAAAACTACAACGTCTGAGTTTTTAGATTTTAGATAAACTTAGGCATGAGGCGATCGCCTCAATTAAATAGATAAGAGACAAAACTACAACGTCTGAGTTTTTGGATTTTAGATAAACTTAGGCATGAAGCGATCGCCTCAATTAAATAGATAAGAGATAAAACTACAACGTCTGAGTTTTTGGATTTTAGATAAACTTAGGCATGAAGCGATCGCCTCAATTAAATAGATAAGAGATAAAACTACAACGTCTGAGTTTTGAGATAGACTTTAGATAAAAAAAGAAAATTTAGCTTTTCTTACCTCCATTTTTCTGGCCTCTCTATGTAGGAAGTATAGAAAGCTTTTGCATTTCATCTGTTCAGCAAAGTATGCTCAAGAAAGCTTCTCTGTTTGCGGAGCATTCCGTAGGAAAAGAAGCTAACTGATAATTGATAATTGATAACTGAAATGACCTCTCCAAAAGATTCCTTAACCTTACTTACTCCCTTCAATATAGGAGATTTAACTCTGAAAAACCGAGTCATCATGGCTCCCCTAACTCGGTCTCGTGCTGGAGTAGAAAGGATGCCTAACTCTATGATGGCAGAATATTACGCTCAACGAGCAGGTGCAGGTTTAATTATTTCTGAAGCTACTGTCATTTCCAAACAGGGTATTGGTTGGGTTAACAGCCCCGGTATCTACTCAGACGAACAGACCGAAGCTTGGCAGCAGGTTGTAGAGGCAGTTCATGCCAAGGGAACCCCTATTTTTCTGCAACTTTGGCACTGTGGGCGAGCTTCCCATACTAGCTTTCAGGAAAATAGTCAACTCCCCGTATCTGCTTCTGCGGTTATCTTAAATGAAGAATATATTCATACCCCCATTGGTAAACAACCCTACGAAACACCCCGCGCTCTAGAAACAGAAGAAATTCCAGCAGTTGTAGAAGATTATCGTCAGGCTGCCGTCAGGGCCAAAGCTGCTGGTTTTGATGGAGTAGAAATTCATGGTGGTAATGGTTATTTAATTGACCAGTTTTTACAATCAAAGACTAATCGTCGGAGCGATCGCTACGGAGGTAGTCTAGAAAACAGATTTCAATTTCTTAAAGAAATTACTGAATCTATTTTAACTGTATGGCCGTCTCAACGAGTGGGAGTCAGAATTTCACCTAATGGTGCTTTTAATGATATGGGTTCTCCAGATTTTCGCGAAAATTTTCTTTACGTTGCCAAAGAGTTAAATAATTACGGACTAGCTTATCTTCATGTTATGGATGGTTTAGAATTTGGTTTTCACGAGTTAGGAAAACCAATAAATTTGGCAGAATTTCGTGAAGTCTTTTCTCAGGCATTGATGGGAAATTGTGGTTATAAAAAAGAAACTGCTGAAGCTGCAATTCAATCAGGAAATGCAGATTTAATTGCTTTTGGCAGACTTTATATTAGTAATCCTGATTTAGCAGAACGTTTGGCTAATAATTGGCGGCTAAATCCACTGCCTGATGTAAAAATTTGGTATTCATTTGACTCAGAAGGATATATTGATTTTCCTACTTATCAAGAATTAGGGAATAGGGAATAGGGAATAGGGAATAGAATTATTTTTGGGAATTGGTATAACCTACATTCCGCACGACAAAATGTAGCATGAAAAACGGAGACAGGAGACAGGAGACAGGAGACAGGAGGCAATCAAAGTGGTCAATAGGAGTAAGTAATTGAGTATTTATGCTTAATATTTTCCTGAGAATCTGACTCCTGAGAAAGGTCAATGAATAGGATTTATAGAGTATAAATACGAACCCGCGCTACCATTTTTTATACTACTTTTAATATTACAACTTGACGTGCGGAATATGGGGTATAAGTTTTCTATATGTACTTTTAAGGTAAGTATTCAGCTATTAGCTGTCAGATCTCAACAATAAGACCCCGTTTTTAAGGATGTGGTTTAAATAAATATTGACTCTAAGCTCAAGGGAGGTGGTTTTTATAGTTAAGATGTAATTATGGCTCAATTCATAAAGCTTTTATCCGGCAAAAAAAGTAATAGCTAATAGCTGATGGCTGAGGGCTGAATGCTTACCTTTTAAGTATATTTAAAAGTGGAAATTCAGTCTATCAATACTGCCTTATATTATCTTTATGAAGCTAATAGCTGAGACCTAAAAGCTAAATAGGGTTGGCTGAAAAAAGCAGAGTGTAGGAAGTGTCGGGAGTGTGGGGAAAGTTAGGAGATCGAATCTTGTCTGCTCAAAATAGTAACTTTTTTAACTTTTTAGGCCGAAAAACTGACACTTTTTTCGACCTAAAAAGGCACTTGCCTTTATCTGTCAATGCTTTGAGAGTTAATCAGCAAACCCTAAATACTGATTAATTCTCAAATAATTATTTATTAGAATTACCGCTAATAACTTCTCGCACTCGATAAATTGGGCGTGCTTGAGATTCGTGATAAGTGCGCATCAGTAATTCTGCCAATAAACCAAAACTAAATAATTGTAAACCTGTCAGTAATAAGACAACAACTAAAATTAGTAGAGGGCGATCACCAATCTCTTCATTAAAGCCAAATTTTAGGATAGTTAAATAAATTCCAACAAGTAAGCCTAAACCTCCAGAAACCAAACCCAACATTCCAAAAACGTGCATCGGTCTAGTGAGGAATTTTTTCATAAAAAATACTGTTAATAAATCCATCACAACTCGAAAAGTTCGCCCTAAACCATACTTACTTTTACCATAGCGACGAGCATGATGTCCTACAGGAATTTCTGTAATTCTTGCTCCTTCAATAAAAGCTAAAGCTGGTAAAAATCTATGTAATTCACCATAGAGGTTCATATCAGCAACCAATTCCAAACGATAAGCCTTTAAAGAACAACCATAATCATGTAAATTTACTCCTGTTACTTTGGCAATTATCCAATTAGCAATTTTAGAAGGAAGTAGTCGTGTAACAGCATCATCTTGCCTATTTTTCCGCCACCCACTCACCAAATCATAACCTTCATTCAGCTTAGATAATAATAGTGGAATATCAGCCGGATCGTTCTGTAAATCTCCATCTAAAGTCACAATTACTTTACCAGTAGCATACTTAAACCCTGCTGCCATAGCTGCAGTTTGTCCATAATTTCGACGGAGAATTACTGCTTTTAAATCTGTACGTTTTTGAGCTAATTCTGTGAGGAGTTTTGTCGAACCATCCTGAGAGCCATCATCTACACAGATAATTTCGTAAGTAAGTTGATTTTCTGTTAAAGTAGTAGAAATAGTTTCCAGTAGTTGGGGAATACTATCTACTTCATTGTAAATAGGTGTTACTATAGATAGAGATAGATCTAATAGGGCAGGGGAATTCTGCTGTAGCCCCATCTCTTGAGTGGATAAATAGTTACTCATTTTTATTAGCTACTAGGAAAAAATTTTTGTTTTAGTGTATCATAATCACTTAAATTTTTGACTTAGTTTTCGTAGCAGCAAAATTAGTAATAATTTGAATACAGACTATTCTAATGTTCCCTGTTCCCTACAAAATCAATCTTTTATGATACATTTTACAGCATAGAATATGGGTTTCCAGGGTTATCAACTTATGTAATCTCTTTTTTCTATATTTGCGACTTTCCAGTTTTAGAGCTGATTTAGAAAGTAAATATTAAAAGGCTAATTTTATTACTATACATGGGTTGAGTGAGTTTTGGTTCAGCAGACCATGAATTCCTAAGAGCTAGGTGACATAACATCAGAGTTGAAGCTAAGTTTATGAATCAGCTCTTAATTTCAACCTAATTTTCCTTTTTGTTATTTGGTTATTTCTTAGAGATTAATAAAAAGCGATTTAATCATTAGAAAAATCTGACGAAGATGACTTGTTAATTTCTTCTATAACTTTCTTTGGCAGACTACGGCGACGACGATACCAAGTTGCACCTCCTACTAACATTGCAATTAGACTTAATGCTCCAACTAAAGGTAAAACGTCACCTGTTTTTAATGCTGTTAAACCAGAACTTCCTAACATTACAAAAGGCAAAACACCAGGTAAAGTTCCCAAGATAGTGCCTAATAAATAATCTTTAAAACTAACAGATGTTAAACCAGCAGCAAAATTGACTAAACCATAGGGAATAATTGGCAATAAACGAATGGCAAACATATAAAATAATCCTCCCTGACGCATTTCAGCATCCATTGCTTGCCATCTTCCAGCCAACTTTTGAGAAATCCATTCTCTACCTATAGTACGAGAGTAATAAAATGCGATAATTGCAGCAATTATAGCTGCTACACTTGTCCATAATGTACCTATCCATGCTCCAAAAATTGCGCCTCCAGCCAGATTAAGTGCTGTAGAAGGTAAAACTAAAATAGTTGCTATTGTATAAATAACTATATAGATTATTGGTGCCCAAATACCTGCTCGTTCTAGCCAACTTTGAACTTGTTCCGGAGCCAAACCTCCCAATAAATAAGCTGTTATTCCCGTGGCAATTATACAAATAATTGTCAGGATAAAAATACCAGTTTTAAAATTGAACATTAAATATCTACTCCAACTTATTCCTTTTGTCTGGTTTATTTAATAACAAAAAGTTTGAGACTATTCACCCCTGGTAATCTGATTTTTAAATCCATAACTTTCTCTGACTAAATAAAGAGGTCTTCTCTTAACTTCATTGTGAATGCGACCTAAATATTCACCCAATATTCCGAGAGATAATAATTGCATACCACCTAAAAATAAGATAGCTACAATTAATGAAGCATAACCAGGAACATCAGTTCCTAATATCAAAGTCCGAATAACTAAAAAGCCAGCATAAATAAATGAAATTAAAGAAATTAATACGCCAATATAGCTCCAAATTTTTAGAGGTTTAGAACTAAAAGCAGTAATACCTTCAATTGCAAAATTCCAAAGCTTCCAATAATTCCATTTTGTTTGACCTTTGAAACGAGGATCTCGGTCATATAATATTGAAGTTTGTTGATAACCTACCCACGAAAATAAACCTTTCATAAAACGGTTAGTTTCTGGCAATTGTTTGAGAGCTTCTACAACTTTTCGATCCATTAACCTAAAGTCCCCAGTATCGGGTGGAATTTTTACAGCAGTTAGCCCCTGAATTATCCGGTAGAAACTTTGAGCTGTAAATTTTTTGACCCAACTCTCCCCTTGTCGTGATCGCCTAGTTGCGTAGACCACATCATATCCCTCTTGCCACTTAGCTATAAGTTCTCCAATTAATTCTGGTGGGTCTTGCAGATCGGCATCTATAGGTATAACTGCATCGCCTACTGTATAGTCAATCCCTGCTGTTAGTGCAATTTCTTTACCAAAGTTACGAGAAAAATTTACTACTTTAATTGCGTGATTACGTTGATGATATTCTACTAATAACTTGAGAGTATTATCTTTACTACCGTCATTAACACAGACTATTTCATAAGTCATTTCTAGAGGCTCTAATACTGATATTAGCCGTTCAAATAAATAGTCAATATTTGGTTCTTCGTTGTAACAAGGAATTACTATAGAAAGTTTTACATTTTCTTCTTTTATAAGCATATTAAACCCAAGTAATGTAGAGTTAACGGTAATGCCCCTGGGTCGGTCATCAATTAGAGATTAGAAGCTTTGTAAGTCAGGGTTTTTAGCTTCTGGAGTCTTTCAAGGCAAAAAGAGCAAAACTCTTGCCAAATAGCCCTTTCAGATTGAATTGATGATATGCTCTAATCTATTTTATTATTTATTAGTTAGAAAAATTAACTTTTTCATAAGTAATAACTACTCATAGCTATAGGAAAAGCTTGTACAGAATATGTCAGACAAATGATGCACAAGGAGCGAATAGTAAATCTCTTGTAGTACAGGAATATTGCTTGCTAAATATGTACCTCATAATAGTGGGAATTGCTGTATCCCCTAAAAATTTACCTTTGTCAAATATATTCATATTATACCAGTGAATAGGATAATTTTTATAGAAAACTACCTAGGGCAGGAGATTTCATTTTTTCTTTTGTGCCATCCTCCATCCCCCTTTCAATAGTCATAATTTATTTAATTAATTTGATAGAGATAGTAAGTGCTACCTTCTTTGATTATTGTCATGGTTTTGTCATTCACAGTCTTCTTCTTTTTTTTAGAAGGGTAAACCTTAAAATTACTTGGATTTAAGCCAAACTTACTAGACATATAATAATCACCAGCAGTGCAATTATCTGAGAATTTTAAGTTTTTTTGTGTTACATACTGATCGGTATATTGATAGAGGCGTAAATTTTTAGATAATCCTTGTGGATGACAAAATGTTGATTTTTCTGGAAGAGTATCAAGAACTTCTGCGATAGTATTAGTTGCTAGTATTTGATTTTTGCCTATATGGCTGTTGATGTAGTTAATACTTAGTCTCAGATTATTGAGAATAGAAAAACACAATGCAAATACGATGATAATTAAAATGATTTTTTCTAATGGTTTAGATATATTCAAATAAGCTATACTCACTGCTGTCAAAAATAAAGGTAAACAATATACTAATAATTTGTAAAATACAGGGTTATAGGTTTTTTCTTGATCCGCAGACGAATAGGCTAGAAAGAATAAGACTGAACTTGCTAATACAATAAGGTAAATATTCTTATTACCTCTAAATTTAAGTAATCCAACTAACAGGATCAGACTCATAAAAGTAACTGACAAAATAGAAAATATTAAGAGTATTCTAGAATCAGCTAAAAAGTAAATGTCGTTCCCCAGACTGAAGTAGGATTTGATGATAACTATTATTCTTTCCCACAAATTTAACGAGTATTCTTCATCGCTACTTACATTCCTAACAAGGGAAATAATTCCGATTGTATTTATCCAGTTACGTTGTACTTCGCCTATCCAATAGGGTAATAAAGTTATAATAGAAGACAACACAGCATATAAACATAATACTAAGCATTTCGGGTTCCTATTATTTTTGAAAAACCAATAGATACAGCTAATTATAAAAACTACTGGCATCACGAAAAGAGCAGAAAAATGTAAACTTACTAGAATAGCTAAGACTATACCGTACCCTATCCAAGATAAAACAGAATTAACATAATTTTTAGGTTGACTTAGCTGATAGTTATAAAGCCAAATAAAAAGAAGAATAAAAAATGGAATTGAACCAGGATTACCTGCAAGACTCTCGCCAGAATTCATCCCCATATTTCTGACCAAAACACTATACCAAAAACCAATTAAACTAGAGATAAAAAATCTTTTTGAAATCTCTATTCCTTCCAATAGTTGGTAGATTACTGCAACAAGTAAAGGAATACTTAGAAAGGTGAAAAATGCGTTAGGAAAAGCTTGAATTGATAATTGACTACTTAAAATAGTGAAAGGAAAGACTAAATAAAAGTAGAGAGGAGGCAGGTAAACAAAATCTCCCCAAATAAATTTCCAGGCTGAGTGAGGTCCAAGAGTTGGAAATTTCCCTTGCCAAATTTCCATAGTTGCATAAGCATCTCGTATTTGATCGCCACTTATAATAGAAAACTTAACAACACCAACTACTCTAATAAATAAACCAAACACTAGAGATAGAAACAATAATATTGACCCAAATAAAAGCCACTTATCTGATTTAATTAGAGATGTCTTTTTCAGTATATTTTTCATAATAAAGTTTACCTTGCAAATATTTATAATATTGGCAAAGCTAGATAATTAAGTTGAGCGTGTCACCAAATAGACGTGGTAATTAACTTTGGGAAGAGAAATACAAATAAATTAATTTACGAGACATATCTTTATCTCCCATTATGTTAATTTTCACTATTCCCCCTTCAATTAAATAAGGTGGAAAAGATAATTTAGAGAGCATCTTAGATGTTTTATATAAAAACCTTTTCAAACTTGTTTCTTGTATCACAAGCTAACCCAATCACTTAACTTTTCTAAATCTTGACAAAACATTCTTCTAGTTTCTGATTGAGTTTCCGGAATAAATCTAAAAACTGGATAATTAAAGAAAATTAAAATTATTCGCACAAGCAAATAAGGGTATCTACTCAATAGACATCTCCAAAAAATAAATCAATAGTGAATATGAAATTGTTAAAGGAATATTAACGGAGTTTGAATTAATTTTAGATAGGTACGAACAAGGCATAGAAAGACGAGTAGAAGATGAAAAACAAAAAGAATATTACTCAGGAAAGAAAAAAAATCATACAAAGAAAAAAGGACAAGTCATTGTCTTGCCAAAAGGTAAAGATATTGTAGATATTTCAGCAGGAGAACCAGGGAAAAAAGTTATGTGGAATATTTCCGTGAAAGTGAGAAAAAATTTTACACTCAACAAAAAGTTAGTGGATATCAAGCCTATAGTGGAGAACTGCGGATTAAAATACCTAAAAAAAAGCCGAAAAAACGAGAATTAACAGACTCATAAAAATCTCAAAATAGAGAATTTGCAACTGATGCGAATTTTTCTTGAAAATATAATGAGATTAATCAAAATATTTAGGCTGCCTCAAGAAATATTGATATTAAATGCCGATAAATATGAACAAGGAATTATGACTATTTGTGACTTAGGTAAGATGAGGAATAGGGACATTGATTTTGTAGTAAGAAACTAAACTAGATAAAGATAACAATTATTAAATTTATATGCTGAGATGTCTAATAAGTACGGGTGAATTATCTACTCGGTAACCATTTTACATTATGTGAAGCTTCTAATTGAGCAATTTATCCCGAATTATTGATCGTCACAAATTAAGAAATAAACGATGTTCTAATAACTAGAAAAGGCAGATGAACTAGCTGTAAACAAACTTTAGCAACTTTCTTTAATAAACCTTATTAAACTAAATAGTATAATAATCAGAGTTACAGGTAAAAAAACAATAATAAAAATGTAACGCTTCAACAGTATAGCTTCTAAACTAATAACTTATGGAATAATTTGACTTGCTACTTGAAATATATGGTTTGATCGACTAAGAATTTTTATTATTGCTTCAAGCAAATTTATACCAGTATGTCGAAAGTATAATAATACTAAAAATACTAATAATTATACCTAATATAAATGGATAAGTCCAAGAATAAAACAGCCTAACTGTATACTCACCTGGATTTAGATTGAGTTCAATTGTTCCATCATTAGCCATACTTAGGGGATAAGGTTTCTGATTAAGATAAATACGCCAAGCTGGATAATAATAGGTTCGGATTTTGATCTGGGAAGGTTTTTCTGTAGTCACGGAAAATATTCTATTGTAGCTTTGCCATTGCTGGATACTTATTTTTGCTTGACCACTAACAACAGAAATCTTGGGTTGACCAATGAGCGGTACAGGTGGAGAAGAAGAACCATTTTTTAGAAGAGGACGGTATTCTTCAACATCCCTCAATTTACCCGTGTAAGGGTCATTCATAATTGTTTTGATATCTTGAAGATGTTCAAGGTTAGCTCGTCCTGGGTTACGAAGCGCAATGTATTTGTTTGACCATTTATATGAATACCTAAAATTCATCAGCAGAATTCCTGCAATTACTAAGGATAGTAAAAGTCTAGGAGGCAAGCGAAGTTTAAGAATTCCACTGAAAACTGTTGCACATAAGGCAGCCCCAATAAAAGAAAAAATCTGTAATAATCGCCAGGGAAACTGAACCATTTGTAAAGTTGGACTAGCTTGCCAGATAAACTCAGACCAGGAACTCATAAAAAAAGTTAAAGTAAGTGCAAAAATGCTCCAATGGCAAGTTTCCTGAAGAACAGCAGACTGACGGCGACAGAAAACAAAAGCAATCATTATTAAGAGAGCAATTGCTAAAAACTGATGAAGAAAGATATAAGCAACATGAAAACCAATCTGAATTAGATTAAAAAGCTGTGTTAAATTAAATAAATTTAACTTAACTCCTCCAACAACACCCCTCATTACCTCAATATTAACAAAACGTTTTTCCAGGATAGCTGGTAGTAAATAGAAAGAAGCTATTCCCCATCCTACACCTGCTGATAAAATTGTTTCTACTACAGCTTTCCAAGGTTTATTGAGTAGAAAAAATAATGTATAAAGCAGCCAGACAACTGCACAAAGCAACAAGCTTGGAGTATGAGTTAAAGCAATAATTGTCCAACAAATAGCTAATCCCAATCGCCATTTTTTCCCTGAGAAAGACTGCTCAGTTAGCCACCAAAGTAAGGGAATCCATACCTGAACAAATATAGATGCTAAACCTCCTCTCCAGTAGATATCAAGAGCAATATATGGTGATGTCATATAAACAAATCCACCAACTAAAGCAGCAATCCTTCCCCACTTATTTCGACCATAAATGTAAAAAGTCAAACCTGATAAGAAAAGTGCTGAGGAGAAAAGAGTAATAACAGTATCTTGGATATTTAATCCACTTAATTTGAGAAACGAGCCAAGATAGTAAACAAAAGGTGGGTAAAATACAAAGGTAGGACTACCATAACCGTAGTTAGTTCCAGCAAGCCATCTAGGATATAAAATTCCTTCAGAGAGTTGTTGAGAAAAATGTTGAATCCATGTAAGATGCCACTTAATATCGACATTGAAATTAAGATTAAGTCCATGCCTAATCATCCTCCAATTTATAATTAAAGTCGCTACAAAGATTAGAAAAATTATCCCCCCTTCAATTAAATAGGGTGGAAGAGAGAATTGAGGGATAATTTTAGATGTTTTGGATAAGAAACCTTTCAAAGTAGTTTCTTGTGTCACAAGCTTACCCAATTACTTAACTTCTCTAAATGTTGACAAAACATTCTTCTAGTTTCTGATTTAGTTTCCGGAATAAATTTAAAAATTGGATAATTGAAGAAAATTAAAATTATTAGCAGAAGCAAATAAGAGTATCTACTCAATAAACATCTCCGAAAAATAAATCAATTGTGATAGAGTAATAAAAAACTTAATTTTTGGTGGCTAATTATGACCTGCATGGTTGAGTACATTCACAATCATCCACAAGAATCAGAAAGTTTATTAGGCATCAAGTATGAACAGCTATAAAAGTTATTAAAACAAGCAAAAAAACTCCACAATAATAAGAATAAGCTCAACGACTAGGAATTGAATTTGGAGTAAGTGAAACTACAGAATTACGATACTTTTAATTCTTGGTAGCCAATTACAGCAGATTCCACCTAAGTGCGGTACACCTATCGCTGGCAAGATGCCCGCACTATAAACACTTAATTGTTAATATCTGTACTTCATATACCTGGAATATGCTGTATCTGTGATTTATTGCCACCAAGCTTCTTATAAGAGGTAAAAAAACAAAGTGAATATGAAATTGTTAAAGGAATATTAACGGAGTTTGAATTAATTTTAGATGGGTACGAACAAGGCATAGAAAGACGAGTAGAAGATGAAAAACAAAAAGAATATTACTCAGGAAAGAAAAAAAATCATACAAAGAAAAAAGGACAAGTCATTGTCTTGCCAAAAGGTAAAGATATTGTAGATATTTCAGCAGGAGAACCAGGGAAAAAAGTTATGTGGAATATTTCCGTGAAAGTGAGAAAAAATTTTACACTCAACAAAAAGTTAGTGGATATCAAGCCTATAGTGGAGAACTGCGGATTAAAATACCTAAAAAAAAGCCGAAAAAACGAGAATTAACAGACTCATAAAAATCTCAAAATAGAGAATTTGCAGGCGTGCGATCAATTAAAGAGGTTGACATAAAAGGTATAGATGATGGTGAAGAATAACTACAGGAATAACAGGCATAGGACTGCTCTAAATGACTAGACGTTATGGCTTGCGCATAGGACCAATGGGAGCGCATTCAAAATTTATTGCCAGGGCGTGAAGGGACTGTAGGAAGGACAGCAACATACAACCGCCTCTTTGTGGAAGCTGTCTTATATAGGTATAGAACTGGAATTCCGAACCAGAGACTTGCCATAAAGATTCCGAGATTAACGCGAAAGTCCATACTCCTTTTAGTTGTTGGAGCCGTTCAGGGGTATGGGTGCATAGTATTTCAAGCCAAGGCTGAGGATGCAGATAACGAATATGCCATGATCGATGCCACTATTGTTCGTGCTCATACTCGTAGTGCCAGAGCAAAAAATTGTAGTGCAGAACAGGAAGATATTGGCCGTAGTAAGGGCAGGGCTGTTTCAAAGTATTGTAGATTAAGAATGCGCGGGAGAACGGGAGTAATGGGGAGAGTAGAACAGTGAAATTTGCCAAAATTTGCCTATTTTTCAGCCAATAAGCGTCCTTTTTGCTCTGAGCCACTTAAAAGTCTCCATTCCCGTGTCTCCGTGTCTCCGTGTCTCCGTGTCTATGGAGAATGAAACAGCCCTGCGTAGTAAGGGGGGATTAAGCACGAAAATACATGGAGTGGTATATGCTCTGGGTAATCCCACTAATTTTTTTTAACTACTGTTCAAACTTCAATCTTGGATGAGGCAGATATTTTATTACCAATGGTAGAAACGGAAGCGGTATTAGGGGACAAAGCTTATGATGCTCAGGAGCCGGTGATTGGCCTTTTGACCCAGAGAGGAATAGAAGTAGTGATTCCTCCCAAAAAAACCGCGCGTGAACTCTGTAATTACGATGAAGTATTGTACAAAGCACCTCATCTGATAGAAAATCTTTTTGCCAAACTCAAACAGTATCGAGGGTTGGCGGAGCCTGGCAGCAGCTATATCGCTACTAGATATGATAAACGTTCAGTTAGCTTTCTAGGAGGAATTCCTAAAAGTAGCCTCAGTCTTTTATTGGCGTAGCGATCGCCATCGACCTAGACCATACAAGACCCATTTTGTCAATTTTTTAATTGATGACATGCCCTAGTGAGGCATCAAACTTTTGTTTGGTTTCTTCTACCAACTTCACTTCATCAGGATTATTTTTTGCCCAAATTTCACGGTCTTGACGAATTTTCACGAGATGAGATTCAATATTTTCTGGATTAATTAAAACCCCAAAATCATCTGGAACATCTTCTTGTTTATAATCAAGAATTCTGTTCAAAATTAAATCTCCCACTTTCTTAGTATAATGAGAATTATCTGTATAATTTTCCATTTCATTATGGATAGGTTCAGATGTGACGCTATTGTACCCAGAAAAATCAAATACAGGAGTAATTTCTACAACTTCACGTTTCCATTTTTCAAAAGTTGACCACTCACCTGTTGCTCGAATTGCTTCCCACTGAGTGACATGAGAAGGAGAAATAAATGAGATTAATTTGATTTTATTTTGTTGGCATAAATCTACGATTTTTTTCAATTCATCTAATGGAGTAGATAATTGATATTTAGCATGAAAATTATAATAAACATTGATACTATTCTTAAATCTCCACTCAGTTTTTTCTGGGTCAGGATTTCGATATGGCATAAATCCATTTTCTCCATAACTAATATTATCTGGCGGATTTTTTTTACTATCTACTATAGTTTCTTTACTTGCTAAAAGCGCATCTGAAGAAAAGGTAACATTGAGAAAATCTGCTAAGGAAATATGCTGTTTTTCTAATCTATTTTCAGAAAAGCTTGGTTGATTTTCTAAGAATGTGTTGAACATAAAAAAATCTAAGCCAAGAATAATCAAATCTAATTCTTTCTGGTTAGCGATCGCGTGTTCTATATAACGTCGTAGTTCATAAATATTCAGACCATTCAAAGATAAATTATAAGCAGTTTGCTCATTTTCTAATCCTGGATGATTTGGGTCTAAACCTTGTTTTGTTCTGGATGAACCAATCAAAATTGTTATAGGTTTAATACGAATAATATCATTTGCCTTAAACAGGCGATCGCTATTATCTTTCCGAGGTTTTGAATGATTTATTCCCAATAAATTGGGAGTATTAAAAACATCATAAGGATCGACAACAATATTGAATACTCCTACACCTACTATAGGGAGAAATGCTGACAACAAAAATATCCAATTAAATCTGCGATATTTTTTTCTCTTTCCCACAATTTTTTCTGATTTTTGGGGATATGAAACTTGAGAGGAAGTAGAACTAAGTTGATTATTAATGCTCATAATTTTGCTCCAAGTCAAAGTAAATTTTAATTAATTTCATATCTCAGATATAATTTTTATCTAGTTTCGTGACGCATCATATTTTTGTTTAATTTCTTTATAATTAATACTATTGAGTGCTAAATTATAAGCTGGCTGCTCATTTTCTAATCCTGGATGATTTGGATCTAAACCTTGTTTTGTTCTAGATGAACCAATCAAAATTGTTATAGGTTTAATACGAATAATGTCATTTGCCTTAAACAGGCGATCGCTATTATCTTTTCGAGGTTTTGAATGATTTATTCCTAAGAAATTGGGAGTATTAAATACATCATAAGGATCGACAATAATATTAAATATTCCTACACCTACTATAGGGATAAATGCTGACAACAAAAATATCCAATTAAATCTGCGATATTTTTTTCTCTTTCCCACAATTTTTTCTGATTTTTGGGGATATGAAACTTGAGAGGAAGTAGAACTAAGTTGATTATTAATGCTCATAATTTTGCTCCAAGTCAAAGTAAATTTTAATTAATTTCATATCTCAGATATAATTTTTATCTAGTTTCGTGACGCATCATACTTTTGTTTAATTTCTTTTACCAAGTTCACTTCACCAGGATTATTTTTAGCCCAAAATTCTCGGTCTTGACGAATTTTTGCGAGATGAGATTCAATATTTTCTGAATTAATTAAAATTCCAAAATCCTCTGGTACTTCTTCTTTTTTGTAAGAGAGGAGCCTATTCAAAATTAAATTCCCTACTTTAGGAGTGTAATGAGAATTCTCTGTATAATTTTCCATATTATTATGGATAGGTTCAGTTGTGATACTGTTATATCCAGAAAAATCAAATACATCACTAATTTCTACAACTTTACGTTTCCATTCTTCAAGAGTTGACCACTGACCAGAACTTTTAATAATTTCCCATTGAGTTGCATGAGCAGGAGAAATATATGATATTAATTTAATTTGATTTTGTTGGCATAAATCGACTACTTTTTTAAATTCATCTAGTAATTGAGTAGATAGTTGATAGGTTGTATGGTAACCCACATAATAATTACCCATAATTTTTTCAAATCTAGACTTAGTTTTTTTAGGATCAGCATTTAGATAAGGTATAAATCCATTTTCTCCATCAAAAATATTATTTGGTAGATTTTTATTACTATCAATTACTGTTTCTTGACTAGCAAACAAAGCATCCAAAGAAAAGGTAATATTAATCAAGTCTTCCAAGAGAAGATATTTTTTTTCTAGTCTCTGCTCAGAAAAACTTTGCCTAGTTCCCATCAATGAATTAAACATAAACAAATCTAAACCGATAATAACTAGGTCTAATTCTTTCTGATTAGCGATCGCGTGTTCTAAATAGCGTCGTAATTCATAGAAATTTCCCTTGGTAAGTGCTAAATTATAAGCTGGCTGATGATTTTTTAAAGCTGGGTGGTTAGGATCTATAGCACGTTTTGTTCTTGATGAACCCATAAAAACTGTTACAGGTTTAATACGGATAACATCAGTTGCCTTAAATAGGCGATCACTATTATCTTTCCGAGGTTTTGAATGATTTATTCCTAAGAAATTAGGAGTATTAAAAACATCATAAGGATCTACAATAATATCGAATATTCCTACAGTAACTACAGGGAGAAATACTGACAGTAAAAATATCCAATTATATCGCCGATACTTTCTCTTACTTCCCATGATTTTTTCTGATTTTTGGGTATAAGCTTGAGAGGAAGTAGAACTAAGTTGATTATTAACGCTCATAATTTAGCTCCAAGTCAAAGTAAACTTTAGTTAATTTAATATGTCAGATATAATTTTTATCTAGTTGAGTGAGGCATCAGATTTTTGTTTAATTTCTTTTACTAACTTCACTTCATCAGGATAATTTTTAGCCCAAATTTCTCGGTCTTGACGAATTTTTGCGAGATGAGATTAAATATTTTCTGGATTAATTAAAATTCCAAAATCCTCTGGGACTTCTTCTTGTTTGTAAGATAAGAGCCTATTCAAAACCGAATTTCCTACTTCCTTAGTATAATAAGAATTATCTGTGTAGTTTTTCATGTCATTACTAATAGGTTCTACTGTGATACTTTTGTATTCAGAAAAGTCAAATATAGGAGTAATTTCTACCACTTTACGTTTCCATTCTTCAAATACCGACCATCTGCCTGAAATTTTAATTTATTCCTACTGAGTTGCATGAGATGGAGAAATAAATAACATTAGCTTAATTTGATTTTATTGGCATAAATCTACTATTTTTTTGAGTTCGTCTAAGAATTGATTAGATAGTTTATACTGCTTTGTGTAAGATTTGTAATAAACATTTATATATTTTTCAAATCTCGACTTGATTTCTTTTCTATTTTTTCTGATTTTTCAGCAGTTAAAGGTTGAGACTAAGTCTAATTAAGTTGATTATTTGTAGTCATATCTGTCTAAACAATTAAAATTGGAAATAAAGAAATTCAGACACACGATTCAAGGATAATAAAGCTACACTGGTCAAAACACCAATCCAAGCTGCCCACCACCAAGTAGGTTTCAGCTTTGCCAAAATTTCCTGAGTATTAGGTAGGAAACTGACAGAAAAAGTTAAGACTATTAAACCCAAAATTGAGAAAATTTTACTCCCCAAAAATTCCGGTAAATAAGTCATATCCGACCAAGATTTAAGCTGAAAACCAAAATTAGTTAACACAGATAATTTTCCTTTAGCTTCTCCTGGTATAACCACTCCATTCAGACCTGCCATTGTCTGTAAAATTTCTAAACCATCCTGAATATTTTGCGCTCTAAATAACACCCAACTAACAATAACAGCAACAAAAGTAATTACCCATGCTAATACTTTCGGCATCGGAATATTTAACTTTCGCCAACCATGATTAATACATAAATATGTACCGTGTAAACCTCCCCAAATTACATAAGTCCAACCTGCACCATGCCATAATCCACCTAACAGCATTGTTGTCAAAAGATTACTATAACGACGCACTTCTCCACGACGACTTCCACCAAGGGGAATATATAAATAATCTCTGAGAAAATTGGATAAAGTAATATGCCAGCGTCGCCAAAAATCACTAATAGAAGTAGCCTTGTAGGGAGAGTTAAAATTAATGGGTAATTTAATATTAAACATCAACCCCAAACCTATCGCCATATCAGAATAACCAGAAAAATCAAAATATAGCTGAAAAGTGTAACTTAAAGCTCCCACCCAAGCTTCAATAAAACTCAACTCAGAAGCATTATTAAAAGCTAATGCCACCCATGGAGATATAGTGTCAGCTATCAAAACTTTTTTACATAACCCCAGACTAAAAAGACTCAAACCCAAAGCCATATTTTTCTGGGAAAAAATAAAATTACGCAATTGACGAAACTGAGGAATAAGTTCATCGTGGCGTAAAATAGGTCCGGCAATTAATTGAGGAAAGAAAACAACAAAGAAACTATAAGTAAGTAAATCGTAATTAGTCTCTCTTGTTTCCCCACGATAAGCATCTACTAAATAAGCTATCTGAGTAAAAGTATAAAAAGAAATTGCCAAAGGCAAAATAATTTGCCCAGCATTCAAATTTGTAGAAACTACTGAATTAACAGTCTCTAGAAAAAAGTTCGCATATTTATAATAGGAAATTATTGCTAGATTAACAGCTATACCTACCCAAAGTAAAACATTTGCTCGCTTACTTTCTGGTTTAGCCTCAGCAATAAATTTCCCCATTTGAAAATTCCACAAAATAGAAATTATCAACAAAGGCAAATAAGCAACATTCCAATAACCGTAAAAAGCAAAAGAACTAGCAGTTAACCAAACCTTAGCAGCTTTAATTAAACCAAACTTAGTTAAAGCAAAGAATATAATCAGAGTTAAAGGTAAAAAACCAAAGATAAAAACATAAGAGTTAAATAACATACCTAATTACTATCTCCCTCAATATTTTTTTGATCATCTGAACAAGATTTTTGCATCACACTTTTCTTTTCCACAGTTTGTGTTTCACCAGGTGGTACAGTTCTCTCCTCCATAAAGAAAATATCCAAACTTTCTAATTTTTCCGAACCCTCATTCTTTTTATTCCATTCACTACAAACATACTCTGCATAATAAGGATAAAGTTTTTTTCCAATCGCTCGATTTAAAGTTAAAAAATAACTCCGCCACTGCATATTCCTATACAATTTATTGAACTGTTTCATTGTTGGCTTTTCCCAACTTACAGACTCTCCTTTCTCATATAAAACATCAACTTCTTTACCATTTTTTAAATTACCCTGAATAACGTGCCAACCATCATCTCTCGGTGGAGCAGGTGCAAAAATACTCCAAGATTGGTCTAACTTTGTCAGCTTACCAACAACATCTAATTTTTGAACAGTCCTACGTCTAAATAATTTATGAGCTTTAGTAATTAAATCCTGTTTTTCTACTTTTCTTCTTTGATAAGTTTGGGTCACAAAACCTTTGACATTCCAAATCAAAGTATAGATAACTAGTAAAAATACAACAATATTTAAACCTCGATAAGGACGTATATCTAAAGGACGAAATTTAAAAGGTTTAGTAAAGTTTCCCGCCAATTTTCTATTATTAGCAATAGTTTCATAAAATTTTGTTCCGAGAGGTATTATTGATGGCAAACCCATCACAAAAGCCAAAGGTTTAAATACAGGAGACAAACTAAATACATAAACCAAAGCCTCCCATTTAAAACGTCGATTTTCTTGCCAGTCTACCACCACCCAAGAATTTTTCTCCTGCATATCAGCATAGATAGATTCATCAGTTTGACAAGTTGTTATTGGCGTTCCTGGTAAAATTAAAAATGTGCGTAGTAGATAAACAACCTTCTTACAAAATCCACAATCTGCATCATAATAAATCTTTAATCCTTGCCGTTCATTTGTCTGAATTTTTTCCTGCCAATTATCCCATACTGCTGTAGGAATCAAAGCAAACCAACTAACAATACTTAAATAGGGAAATATTCCCAGAGTAAAACACAAACCAAAACTAATATGTAAAAGAATAAAAGAAACAACAGAAACGGAACGGAAAAACGTAATTGCAAAAGGAATAAAAATCATAAAAGGTCCTAACCATTCAAACCAAAGAGCTGCCCAGGTTAGTAACTTTAATATAGGCTGAGGAAAACTTAGTAAAAATTGCCCAAATGCCGTAGCATATCCATCAAAACTCAGAGCATAATAAACCGCATCTCCATCAGGCCACCAAATCTCACTTTTAGTCTTATAAGCTGCTGAACCTGCATAAATCAGAACCATTTGAATCATAAATGCCACAGTAGCAGCAGAAGCAATACGCTTAGGCAATTTTTCTGTTGAAGAATTAAGAGCGCTATCTATCGAATAATTTGCTCCTAACGGTAAAAACATTGCCCAGAAAAGTAGAGCGCGTAGTACATGATCGGCAGCAAAAATCAGGACTGGGTTTCTATTATGAATAGAAATAATAAAAGCCCACATAGCAATAGTTGCTAATCTAGTTTGATATCCTACTAGCAAAGCTATAGCTACTATTCCTGCAAATAAGAAAATTAAACCCTGTACAAAAGGTTCACCACTAATTGAATTTATTGACCAATGAAAAGGGTTAGAAATTTCATTAAGTAATGTCCGAGGCATTACTCCAGCATCACTATAATGAGCTGTTAAATCTGTAGCACGGATAATTAATTCTACAATAATTATTAATGCTAAACCAACTCTAAATAGAGCAAGCGAGCGCAAGTCTAAACCGAATAATTCCTCTAGTTTAATATTAAATTTATTTCTATTCTTTAAATCATCTACTATCATCTTACTAGCCTTTATTTATTTTTTTTAGCTAAATTAAACATCAAGTTACTTTCCTATCTTTATCCTTTTAGCAAACCAAATTTTTATTCTATTAGATAAAACTTGAAAACCATGAGAAAGAGTAGGTAAACGTTGCACATAAACACCAAGTCTAACCAAAGCTGCTAACCCACCATGCAAACTAATACCAAAACTTGTAACAGCAGCAGCATTTTTTCCCAAAGTAATCATTTCTCCTAAGTGTAAATAATGAAAAGGTCTGGGACGTTTATTATTTAAAATTCTCCACAAATTTTTAGCGGCTTGACTTGCTTGTTGATAAGCAACTTGAGCTACAGCCGGAAGTTTTTTCTCATTAGGATATAAAATATCCGCCACATCTCCCAGGACAAATACTTCTGGATAGTCAACTAATTGTAAAGTTGGCTCACAAATAAGTTGACCTCTAGAATTGTGGGAACAATCCAAATTTTTCACCCATTCTCTAACTTGAGTACCTGCTGTCCACAGTACAAAATCTGTCGGAATAATAGCACTTTCATTAGACTGCCATAAAGTAATTTGGTCAGCTTCAATAGCATTAACACTTGTCTCTAAACTGATTAAAACATTTCGTTTATCTAGAGCCAGTTGAGCATTTTTACGAGTAGCTGAAGTAAAGCTTTTCAGAATTTCTTTTCCTCTTTCTATTAAACGTATTTCTCCCCTTCTTCCCAATCTATCTGATATTTTTCCTGCCAACTCTACTCCACTCGGACCCCCACCTATAATAGCTACTCGAATTAATTCTTTATTAGAATTTTCCAAACTTTGTAGTTTTTGTTCTAGGATTTGAGTATCAGCTTGAGTTCGGAATGTCAAAACATTTTTTTCTGCACCAGTTGGTAATTTTCCATTAGTCACTCCCACAGAAATAACTAAGTAGTCATAAGCTAAATTTCCTTGTTCTAAAAGTTTAACTTGATGAGCTTTAAAATCAATATCTTGAACCGTATCTTGACAAAACTGTAATTTTTTATTTTTGATAAGTTTATCAAAACGAGGAAATATTTCCCAAGGTTCAAGTTCACCTGTAATCACCTCATACAGTAAGGGAGTAAACACAATATGATTGTGTTGATCTATTAATGTAACTTCGCACTTTTTATTTTTAAATCCCCAACAACTATGTAGATACAAAGCTGTATAAAGACCTCCAAAACCGCCTCCCAATATGCAAATTTTTGTGACTTTATTGCTTTTTGTTTCGGCTTGAGAAGTTTCTCCAGTTTCCACAGTTTTTAATGTTAATAAATTTTATTTGTTATTGCCCAATTTTGTTAAAATTACCTCCTCACAAATCCTGATAGTAAATTTAAAGAAGCGGTAGTAATTTTTCCTTCATAGAGACTTGTTAATACAATATTCCCAGAAATAATTTTGTTATTTTCAAATTTGAAAATAACACTTTTTTCCAGTTTTACTACTAACTGTAATCCAACTGAAATTTTTGATAAGCTAATAACTAAAACTCGAAGTAAATAAAATCCGAAGGAACAGTTGCCCCTAATAAAATAGTTAAACCTAACAGAATTTTCGATACCCAAGGAGACAATAATATTTCATACTCCTCTCGTTTTTGCCAGACTGCCAAATGTTCTAAAAATAATGCCCCTATTGCCAGAAACATAGTAAAACCTAAAGCATAAGCCTCATTTATACTATAAGAACTAAAGGCATCAATAACTCCAGAGAATGAATATGCCCATGGTGTAACTAAAGTTTGTAATTTAACGCCCAACCTACTAATATTGGTCTCCATGAAAAATAAACAACCTAGAGTTACTGATATTAATGTCAAAGCCCAGGATATAAATTCAGTTTTAGCAGTCCATCTCCCCAGAAATCTCTGAAACGATCTACCAGCATATCTTAGTACCAATAATAGAGCGCCGTGGTAAGCTCCCCATAAAATAAAATTCCAGGCTGCACCATGCCAAAAACCTGAAAAAGTAAAAGTTATAAATAGATAGAATGGTGCCCACTGTTTATTTGCACCCATAAGGGGAATAAAAACATAGTCCCTAAACCAGTTACTCAAAGTAATGTGCCAACGTCGCCAAAATTCTTGAATACTCACAGAAGTGTAGGGTGCAAGAAAGTTAAGTTCTAATTTTACTCCAACAATTTTAGCTATACCAACAGCCATAAAGCTGTATCCACCAAAGTCAAAATATATTCTTAAAGTAAATAAGAAAGCATGGAACCAAATTAACCAAGCATTTGCCGTTTGTTGTAGATCGATAAATGGGCTAATGTTATCTCCTAGAACAAATTTCATAAATAAGCCTAGAGACAACCACCGAAAACCTATATCAAAGTTTTCTGCTGTAAATTTGAACCGGAAAGATTCTATTTGAGGTAATAATTGTTTGCGTCTTTCAATTGGGCCTGCTACAATTTGAGGGAAGAATGCAATAAAGTTAACGTAATCTACAAAATTAATCTGCTTTTTCTTTTTACTTTTTGCTGTAAAAGAATCTACAACAAATGCCACCATTTGGAAAGTATAAAAAGAAATACCTGGTGGAATAGTTTTATATACAGGTAAAGGAAAACTTTGTTGCCAATTATTCGGAATTGTTACTACTAAACCAACTACATCTTCTACAAAAAAGGTAAGATATTTAAAGTAAGCTAATATCGCCACATCAAAAACTATTAAAAAAGTAGCTATCGCCCTTGACTCCCAACCACGTCTTTGGAACATTAGTTGCACCATTATGTAGTTGAAAATCACCTCAAATATAAATACAGCGAAGCTTTTTACATTAGCATTTAAAAATAATGTAAGTGACAGTACCATCAAACCGATGGTATCAAAATAATCTCGCCATAGGTTTAGACTTTTTCCTAGGGCACGAATGCTAAAGAAAGGCACACTAAACAGAAGTAGTACCCACCAGAAGGAAAAATCAGAAAAATTCAATTAACTATTTCCTCCTCTCTCTAGATATAAACTTATCCCAACAACTTAGAGTCTGAGCCATTTATTTATCTATTAAATTAATTTATAGTTACCAGGAAAAATTTTTTATAGTAACTTCAGTTTGTTTCTCATTATATCAAGAAAAAGTCTTAATCCATACTCAATTTTATAGGTATGATTAAGACTTTTTCTCTTAAATATCTCCAGAAATAATACAAATCTTGGTCTATAGAGACTTTTCATGGAAAGTCTCTTATTTTTTGGAGATGTATATGTTCTACTGAGTGTTTTTACCAATAGATAATTGATAATTAATCCACAAAGGTTTAAAGCCTTCTACTTCAAGATAAAAAAAGCTTAGTAGATTTCTCTATCTTCAATCTAAGGTAGGTTTTAACTAGAGGTAATTATCCATTATTCATTATCCATTATCAATTAATGAATTATTTCCAAAAACCGCCCCAACCTTTACCAGATTTTGCAGCAGGTTCTTCAACTTTTTCTGTTACTTCTTCAGAAACTTCCAGATTTTCTAATGCTTCTGAAATATCAAATTCAGAAACTAAATATTGAGCTGATTTCTCAATTGTAGGATAATCCCAAAACAATGTAGAAGGTAATTCTAAATCTAGTTCATCTTCTAGTTCACCCACTAGAGTTACTGCATCAATAGAATCTAAACCATGACGAGTTAGAGGATCTGCAAACTCAATAGTGTTTTTATCAATAGTAAGTTGTTCTGCTAGTCTCTCTCTAATCCAGTTTTGCAGAATTTCTACTGGGGAATTTTCATTAAGCGTGCTGGAGTTCTGAAGTTGTTGCATTTGTTATATTCTCCTGTTTTTGAGTTTTTGCTAATTGAAAAGGAACAATAGAAAAGGCTTTATTTTCGTTATAAAGTTTGAGCATTTCTTGAATGACTTTTTCCTGATAGGATTGGTCTACTTTTTGTGAATGCCCAAAAGGTTTTAGTAGACGATTTAGACTTAAAACTAACCATTCACCACTAGCAAAGAATTCTCCTAGTAATTCCCGGTTATAAATCCACATTTGTACACACGCAGTAGCAGCGTGTAAAGCACAATATTTTTTAGCTATTTCAAATAGTTCTGGTGACTGGTCGTGACCGAACTCAAATGCTGAATCAGCAATTTGTTGATCGTGAGCATTTACTTCTTCAAGGATACATTCAGTTAGAGTAGTAATCTGCTCTAGAACTAATGGTTCTATATTAGCATTTTTTAAACCTTTTAACTGTTCTAATGCAATTTCTAATCCTTGTAAAGTATCATCAGCACCACGCCCTGAAATTTCTAACTTTTCTGGTTCCAAAGTAGGTAATTGTTTCTCTAAGGAATAGATTATTTCCAGACGAGATTTAATTTTTTCCATCTTAGCAGAATTCCGCCGAGAACGATGTTTTGTTAACTGACGGAACTGCAACATTAGAGCATGTAAATTAACAGTTGTACTGCCATCAAATACACTAATAATTGAATTATCTCTCAGAACTTTTTGGAACATTCCAAAATCATGTTCTTCTCGCATATAAAAACGAGAACCTAACACCGATGAAATATTATTAATCATTGTTTCTAACTGAACAGTGACAAAATATTTAACCACTGCTGCCCAAACACTAAATTGTTCGGGAATAACATGAAATCCTCTTGCTGCTCCAATAGTTTCACAATCACAAATTAATAGGTCTAAAAATCCGTCTAGCAGAATTTTCCTAGGTTGAGGAATATCAAAAACTGTCTTATTATAAATTACACGATTAATTGCAAATTTCAGTGTAGTTCTTAAAGCTGTATCAGCAGCACCATGAGAAAAAGCTGCACATAAAGTTCTAGTAATTTGAAATCCTTTCAAAGCTACTTCTAGACCTGCTCCTTCCCCTTTTATCAACATATCTTCAGGTACAAAGCAATCTTTAAAACCTATCCCACTCATATCAGAAGCTCGAATTCCGTGGGTAAGAATTTTTGGTAAATTGTAGTAATTTGCTGAATCAAGTCTGCTTTTTTCTACCATAAATAAAGACAGACTTCTTGCTCCTCCATCTTCTTGATCCGTCTTCGCTAATATATAAGATATTCCTGAAATAGTCGCCCGATTTATCGGCCATTTTTCTCCATTCAGTATATAACCTCCAGGAACTTTTGTGGCAGTCAAATCTCCACCAACTAAGTCAGCACCATGTTCCTTCTCTGAGTAACCCAGGCACATTGCCCCATGTTCATCTTTAATATAAGTTGCTAACCTTTGTTTTTGTTCATCAGTACCAGCCATCCAGGTAATGAAAGACCAAAACAAAGTAGTAAAAGCAATTCCTATGGTTTGGTCACGCCGACACAATACTCGAACAAAAGCTACAAACTCTTCAAAAGAAGTAAACTCTCCACCACAATTCACAGGTACATAGTAATGTTGTAGTTTCCAGTTATAGAGCCATGCAATTTCCTCATGGGGAAACTCTTCACTCTCATCAATCTCAATTACTTTCTTGAAAGACATTTTACTGTCTGGATTTTCTGGATCGCCAAGAGCGCGTTCTAGTTCTTCAGCCACCCAATATTGCTTTAGTTTATCCATGCTAAATCTCCTAATTTCTCAGTTAAGCTTCTAGCTATTTTTCACTTGAGATGCTAATGACTCAACTTCTTCTTGTAACTTCCGATACTTGGAGGTTAGTTGAGGATTTTCACTCCAGTCAGCTATCACATCTAATGTTCCTGCCAAAAAGTTTGAGCGACAGGCACGACGCTGAATCTTACCACTAGCAGTCTTGAGAATATTTCCTGGTTTACCTAAAACTACAGCATAAACTTGTAGTTCATGGTCTTCTGAGACAGCTTGGCGAATGTCATTAATTACTTTCTCAGTATCTAAATCTTGAGTACGACGCTCCACCTCTTGAACAATTACTAGATGTTCATCGCCCTTAACTTCGATTGAAAATGCTGCGCCATAATCTGGACGAAGTGCGGGATGAAGTTGTTGTACTGTCCACTCTATATCTTGAGGATAGTGATTTGTACCTCGGATAATGATTAAATCTTTGATCCGACCAGTAATATATAGCTCCCCATCTTTGAGAAATCCTAGGTCTCCAGTCCGCAAAAACGGACCTTCTCCAGTATCTTTGATGTAAGCTTGGAATGTTTCTTTAGTTGCTTCAGGACGTTCCCAATAGCCTTGAGCCACACTAGGGTCTAATACCCAAATCTCTCCTACTTCATCAGTTGCACATTTTGCGAAAGTTTCTGGATTAACAATAGCTACTTGAGTTTCACAAACTAACCGACCACAAGATGGATAAGCTCTTACCCCTGTTTCATTGGGAGAAACTTCTACAATTTTGTTTTTTTCTACTAAAGCAGTTGCATCTATAGTACAAAGTACCGGGTCTGTAAGTTTAGGTTTAGCTGAGACCAATAAGGTATCTTCTGCTAATCCATAACATGGAGCAAAGGCATTCCAACGAAAACCACTAGCTGAGAAAGTTTCGTAGAAACTCCCCATAACTTTAGGATTAATAGGTTCCGCTGCATTACCTGCTGCTTCCCAATTACTCAGATCTAGTGTAGATAGTTGTTTTGGTTTAACTCGCCGAACACAAAGGTCATAGGCAAAGTTAGGTCCCTGACTGTGAGTAGCTTTGTAATTTGACAGAGCTTGCAGCCAACGAAGCGGTTGCTTGACAAAAGAGAATGGGGACATAACATAACATGGAGTCCCATTGAATAGAGGCTCCATCATTCCTTCCACTAATCCATAATCGTGAAAGAAAGGCATCCAAGTTACAGTTATGCTTTCTGGCGTATACCCGCAAGCTCTCTGTAGATAGCTCAAGTGGTGAAGCAAGTTCTTATGGGTAAGCATTACCCCTTTTGGAGTCGAGGTAGAACCGGAAGTATACTGCAAATATGCTAGACTATCGCCAGTAATATCAGGGTCTTCCCATTCTTTAGCTATCTCTAAGTCAACAGATTCAGTATCTATCCAGCGCATTGTCTGGAATTCTGGAAACTCATCTGCTACTTCTTCTACAAGAGAAATTATTGTACTAGTTGTTAGAACTATGGAAGCTTGAGCATCTTGAACTATGGCTCTTAGTCTAGGTAAGGTGCGTTTGAGACGACCTGCTTCTGGAGGAGGCACGGGAATGGCTATTACTCCAGAATATAGACAACCACAAAAAGCTGCTATTGCTTCTAATCCTTGTGGGTAGAGTAGTAAACCTCTTTCTCCTTTGACTTGATGTTTTTGTAGCAATGCTGCAATAGCTCGTACTCGACGCTCTAGTGAAGCATAGGTCAAGCTTTCTCCTTCTTTTTTTCCGTCAACCAAGAAAGTGTATGCTAGCTTTTCTGGTTGTTCTGCTGATAAAGTTTTAAGTAAGTCTATTAGGGTAGAATATTTCACTGTCTCGCTCATTTAATGGGAGAGGCATTGGCTCACTTTTATGTAAGATATAGTTTCTTGTCTAGATTGGACTAGGAATTTTATTTAATTATTTTTCCTGAGTAATACACCCGATAAAATGTGATTTTAGTAACATTTACTTATGTTGTTTGTTTCTCAAAGCTTAATAAACCCATGCAAGCAATGATTTTTCAACTAAGAGGTGGTAGTTTTTTTTACTATATCTTTAGCCAGCCTGTTTTATTTTGGCATAAGTTGATCGACGATTGCAACTTTTCGCTGTCTTCTTTACCGAATCTTTAATAATATAGAAATCTTTAAATGATCCACTCAGACTAGACTAATTGTGGCCAACTATACTCACTAGGGACTCTATAAAATTTATCTATGAAAGAAAATATGGAAAAATCTACCTATCCATAACAAATTTTCAGGTAATTCCAAAGGTATTGATATATTATTAATATAATAAAGTAATTAGCACTCAGCTATCAGCAGTAAGCTTTGTTGTTTCTGTAATTATGCATTTATTTCAAGGCTGGTTACTGTAACTCATCAACATGAAAAACACTATATCGCCTATTATTGAAATTACAGTTGCTCAATTTATTACTTATAACTTAACATTACCAAATGCTATAAGTTAATTAGTTAAATTATATATAATTCCCAAATGAATTATCACAACAATCAAAACTTTAAAAAAAATCCTGAACCAAATGAGGGAGCTGCCTCAAATTCATTCAACCCTGTATCTAATGTTGGGAAATCCATTCAAGTTTTTTTTGCACAATTTTTAGAATGGTTTCAGACACTTCCTCAATGGGGAAAAATTATAGGATTAATTATTATTCCCATATTTGTCATCAAGATATTAGAAGCTGTTGTAAGTTTAGTTTCTTTATTAATTACTATAGGGGTATTTGGAGGAGTTATTTATCTTGGATATCGTTTTTTAATCCCCCCTAATTACTCAGAACAAGACAAATAAAAAAACAGTAATATCTAGATTTTCCAGATGATAATTAATTATAATTATTGCTGCAAACAGTTGAAAATAAAACTTAAAAATCTAGGTATATTAAACTAGAGAAAATCACTACTATCTTGACCCATCATATTATTGTGGGCAACTTGTTATGAAAGTTTAACGAGTTATAGTATTTGCCCAAAAATGTTAAAAAAAATTAAAATATTAGTTTGACTACCGAACAACAATACTATATAGTATTTTCGCAGTTGGTTGCCCAAACTGTATAGATTTATTACAGGTTTTATCTGTTAACAATATTGAGAAATAACAGGTAGGTTGAGGAAGTATGGGTAAAGTAGAGACAAAAACAGTTTCAACCTAAAACTACTAGCCCCCTGTTTGTTCCTAGTTAGGAAAATCAAAAATAAAGGCTAAAAACAGGTTAACTTAATTATATTACCATACTTTACGATGCAAAATAGTCAATCTAAAAGTTGAGAATATTAAAGTAAATATATAAATATGACAAGCCCGACTTGTGATTCAGGGATTAATAATAACCCAGAGACATGGTGGCAGTTAAAATCTAAGCAACTACCAATCTGGGTTCGTAGATGTGGTGCTTGGGCTACGGAAGTATCTCTTATTGTAGTGAGTGGAACAGTTCCATTTTGGCTCGGTCAGTTGAGCAACATAGGCAACAAATCTGTTCCTCTTAACCCAGTCGTAGCAAAAACTACAGAAGTAATTGGCAATACTTTTGGAATTCCTTTACGAAACCGTTATCAAAAAGTAACCCCTCTAGCTAATCTACTATGGTCTGGAGCATTATTAGCTCCTGTAGTAATTGTAGGTTGGCAGTTATATTTATTGGCGAGTACAGGTCAAACATTGCCTAAGCGTTGGTTTGAAGTCAGAGTTGTGGCAGCTTTAGGAAATTCTCCAGGTTGGAAAAAAACCTTGATTCGTGAGGGTCTGGGAAAATGGGGATTACCTATGGGAACTGCCTACTTAATTTGGCGTATAACTGGAGCATTTCCTTCTTTGGGAATCCTTTTACTATTGGGAGGATTAACATCCTTCATTGATATTTATTTTGTTCGTTTTAATAAACTACGTCGCACTGGACACGATCGATTAGGAAATACTTTTGTTGTAGATGCGAACTCTGGTCAATTGGATTCTAATCCTTTTCGTTTAGGTGGTACTGAGACACAAATTTCTATAGCAACAATTGTTCTGACTCAAAAAAAATCAGAAAGTTTTCATTTGTGGCCTTGGATGCGACAAAATCCTGGCATTACTTTACTGATTGTGACTACTTTAGGCATGGTCTCAGTTTTGGGGACGATTTTTGGTACTCACGTTTATATTCAAAATCAAGCAAATTGGCGGGAGTTTAAACAACAAGATAATGATATGTTTCTGGCTCTTGTGAACAAGTTGTCTTTAACTTCCACTGAACCTCAGCAACGACGAGTATCAGTTTTAGCCCTTGGTTCCACTAAAGATCCCCGTGCCATACCATTGTTGGTAGATTTGTTGGGACAAGAAAAGGAACCAAGTATACTTGATGGAATTCAACTATCTTTGGTCAGTGCTGGACCAACTGTGCTGCCAGAACTACGTCGCTTAAATCAAGCTCTCAAAAATGATCTGGATTCTTTAAGTTATGGTGGTAATTCTCAAGAGCAACTTTTGGTATCTCTACGACTAAGGGCTACTCAAAAGGCGATCGCCAAGGTTCTCAAAGTTTACGGTGGCTTGGTTAAAGATGTTGATTTGAGTGGAGTAGATTTAGGTCAAGTTACTTCTACTCCAGCAAGTTTTACCTTGATATTAGAAAACACGGATTTGTCTGGAGTGAGATTCAGAAGTGCTATTCTGAGTCAGGCTAGTTTTAAGAATAGTCGCTTTTATGGACCAGGAAAAGATAATCGTCTAGGAACTTTTGATGATTCTATTGCTGATTTGAGTGGGGCAAATCTGACAGAAGCCAATTTAATGGGTGCTGTATTAGGTCCAGTTGTCATGAGGCGTGCAGATTTGTTTAGGGTGACTCTTAGTAAAGCTAAAATGTCCAATTCTATCCTGACAGAAGCCAATTTAAGCAGTGCCAAGTTAATTGAAACTGACTTACACCGAGCCAACTTAAGAGAGGCAAGTTTTACTGGTGCAGATTTAGGAAGTGCAGATTTATCAGAAGCTAATTTATACAGAGCTCATTTAAGTAAAGTTAAAGCTGAAGGTGCTACTTTCCAATCATCTGATTTAAGAGAGTCTAACTGGCAAGGAGCTAATTTATCAGGAGCAAACTTTAGTAGAGCTAATTTGAAAAAAGCAGACCTGAGTTTAGCCCAATTAACTAATGCCAACTTTCGGAATGCTCAACTGCAAAATGCTAATTTGCGAAATACAGATTTAAGTTTGGCAGATTTGCGAGGAGCAAACCTAAGTGGAACTGATTTCAAAGGGGCTAAATTGGCAGTACAAAAACCTGCTCAGGTAGATCAATTTTTGGCTAGTCCATTAGATAGATTCAAATCGGATCATTTAAGAGGAGTTAATTTCAATTTTGCTAAGAACTTAAACCCTAATCAAATTAACTACATCTGTAAACAGGGAGGAGTTCACGAAAAATGTAAAAGTAGGGAGTAGGAAAATAATTAATAATTAATTATTAATAATGGATAATGAAAACGGTCTCTAATGGTAAGCATTCAGCTATTAGCACCCAGCTATCAGCAATAAGACTATGCTTTTAACTAGGGCTTGCTAAAAATGTATTACCATTAAAGTCTTATCCAGGATTGTAGTTAATGTTTGTGATAATTTAAGAAGAATATATTGGCCAATATAACTGACATTAGCACATTGAGCCATTGACCCTAACTCTGGTGGTAGTCGCCCCGTAATTGCAGGAACTCGAACATCGGTTCGCAGAATTGCTGGTTTATACAATTGGGGAGAAGTTGCGTTTCGGCTGTGGCCGACATGAAAGGCGGATCAAGTGCAGCAGCTATATCGCAACATTCATGTAACAAAGCCAGTTGTTACAGTTAGGGAACATCAAATATTTAGAGATGAAACAATGGATTATGGAACCAAAAGACAACACTACTGAAAAAGATAGCGCAATGATCGAGTTAGCCCTTTCTGAATTAGGCCATGTCAGTGAGGGAAATGTGTCCTCGGTCGAGAACCCTACCCGCCGGGGTTTTTTCCGGCAAGTCGGAATGGTAAGCAGCAGCTTCGCAGCCGCTACAGTAATGGATAAGGTGTTTAGCAGTGTAGCACACGCTGGTGACTTGGTGCCGACCTACTCTACCGTGCGAGACACGCCCGAGATTAAAGATTACTCGAATATACCCCAGCGAACGCACAAATACCCCGCCTCTAACCGGGCTAAGGAGATTGTGCACTCATCCATGACCATGGAAACGCTGTTCTCCGGCATCTGGCCCGATCAATGGTCCAGTCCGGAAGCCCCCGAATTCCATGATGAGATGGACCGCTTAATGTCTGCCGGTATCAAGGTGATTGCGGCGTGCCCATCGGCGGATTCATTGGATTCATCTGTTGCGGGAATCGTGAAGTCGGTGATGTTCTATCTCAACAAGATCTATGAACGTCTCGACAAGTACAAAATCGTGCGCATAGCAAAGGACATTGATGAGGCGATCAAGGAGAAGAAGCTAGGGATCTTTTTCACTCACCAGGGCACCGCTCTTTTCAACGGTGACATTGATATGGTTGGTGTCTGGCGACAGATGGGCTATGGCTACTGCCTACTGGCCTACAACCAGCGCAACGCTGTAGGTGATGGTTGCTTCGAGGAGGCCAACGGTCCTCTCACCGCCTATGGTAAAAAGTTAATCGACAGCTACAATCGCTACGGAATGATCGTGGATGTTAGCCATACAGGTGAACGCACCTCTCTTGATGCTATTGAGCGCAGCCGTCAACCCGTGGTATCTTCCCATTCAGTGGCCAAAGCCATCGCCGACTACCAACGCAGCCATTCGGACGCAGTAATCAAGGCGGTCGCCCAGAGTGGTGGAGTTTGCTCTATCAACGCGGTTGGTGCCTTTGTGGACTTGTCCAATCCGGATATCGTGACCACTGATATGCTATTCGGCCATATCGACTACATGGTAAACCTGGTTGGAATTGACCATGTTGGCTTCGGAACGGACTACGTTCCAAACACCAATATTTCAGCTACACTCATTCAGACGCCAGAAGGTCAGGAGATATTCCCCGATGGTGGCTACAGCGCGGCCATGGGGGCAAAGGGAGTACCCACACCAGCACCGTATCAGATAGTAGCTGCCCTAGTAGACAAAATGCTCGAAAACGGCTACTCGGAGACTGATTGTACCAAGTTCCTGGGAGGAAATATGTACCGAGTGATGCAGGAAGTCTGGACATGATCCGTCTAGATAGCTCCTTCTAACGTCTCTTTTGGAAAGGAGGACAGAAACTTTTTGAAATGAGCTGCAAAATTTTTAAGTTAACACTCCTTATTTAACTACTAGACCAACATAGGCTAGAAAAAAATAGTCAAACCTTATTATAATGAGAAGCCTTGAATTATTCCCAAGACTTCTCATCAGGTAATCAAATAATTAATTGAGAAATTAAACTAGAAAATTCTCACAAACTATACAGAAACTGCTGTCTTAGTAGTAGCAGCTAATTGTCCAGTAGCATATTTAGCAGCAAACTCATCTAAAGTTTGAACCTTAATCTTGCTAGCATTACCAGCAGTACCAAACTGTTGATAACGATCTAGACATACTTGCTTCATGTACTTGATAGAAGGCTTCAAGAAGTGACGAGGGTCAAAGTTAGAAGGATCTTTAGCAGCAGCCTCACGAATAGCAGCGGTGATGGCCAAGCGGTTATCAGTATCAATATTCACCTTACGAACACCACTCTTGATTCCTTTTTGAATTTCTTCAACAGGTACACCGTAAGTTTCTGGAATATTACCACCATATTGGTTGATAATTGCTATTAAATCTTCAGGAACAGAAGAAGAACCGTGCATAACTAAGTGAGTATTAGGTAGACGACGGTGAATTTCTTCAATTCGGCTAATAGCCAAAATTTCTCCTGTAGGCTTACGAGTAAACTTGTAAGCACCATGGCTAGTACCAATAGCAACTGCTAGAGCATCTACTTGAGTTCGTTCTACAAATTCTACAGCCTCATCTGGGTCTGTTAAAAGTTGATCTTCGGTAAGTTTACCTTCTGCTCCATGGCCATCTTCTTTATCGCCCATACCAGTTTCTAAGGAACCCAAACAGCCTAACTCACCTTCTACACTTACACCAATGGAGTGAGCAACTTTAACTACTTCAGCAGTAACATTAACGTTATATTCAAAGCTAGCTGGAGTCTTAGCATCTGCCTCTAGAGAACCATCCATCATCACGCTAGTGAAACCATGGCGCATAGCCCCATAGCAAGTAGAAGGAGAATTACCATGATCTTGGTGCATAGCAATAGGAAGATGAGGGTAAGTTTCTACTGCAGCCAAGATTAAGTGACGCAGAAAATTTTCTCCAGCATATTTGCGTGCCCCACGAGAAGCTTGTAGAATTACAGGGCTGTCTGCTTCATCTGCGGCCTGCATAATGGACTGAATTTGCTCCATGTTGTTGACATTATATGCAGGAATGCCATAACCGTTTTCTGCTGCGTGGTCTAGTAGTAAGCGCATTGGTACGATAGCCATACCTTTTCCTCCTAATATTTTTTGTTATTAGCTTATTAGTAACTTGATTTACTTAAGCTTAATTCTTACGACAATCTTAAGACAAATTGAAGATTCTGTCTATCAATAATTAAATTTATCTTTTAATCTTTGAGTAAAATTTGCCAAAGTCCCAAGCTTCAGCAAAGTAAAGTAGGTGTTAGAATTAGTGGACTCAAATTTTTCCTCTTATCAACCAGGCAGACTTCTAATGCTGGTTAAACCTAGTAGCGTGTCTAGCTTTAAAATGTGGGTAAGTTTGAGCAAACTGGAATACCTCTCCCACGACCCCTCTCCTTTCAGGAGAGGGGTGAGTTTTCTCCCACTTCCCTTGTAGGGAAGGGGGTTGGGGGGTTAGGTTTTTACCCACAATTTTAGTCCAGACGCGCTGGTCGTTTGTCAATTTTCAAATGATGGGTTCAAACTAAATTAAGATTAAGAAGATAAGGGATAAAATTTAATAGATTACCCATCAAATCAATCTTGACAGACCACTATGAGTTATTATTCAAGCAGCCTTTAGAAATAGTACTGTATACTTCCTACAGTCCTTTTTTAGGTTTGCTGTTAAGTATTTTTGTTTATTTATCGTTTTAGTGGGTCGCCCGGGATTCGAACCCGGAACAAATCGGTTAAAAGCCGAGTACTCTACCGTTGAGCTAGCGACCCTGATTGATATTTATTTTTGTCTCACACAATTATTAACATTAGCATAGTCATCACAAATATTGCAATAGTTTTGGGAAAAAATTTTAGATTTTGTGGCAACTTGCCATGGAGAAGTGATTTTTAGAGCGATCAAGTCCATTTTTTGGGGACAAATCAGTAGTGTACCAAATGATCGACTGAAACATAGAACCACTATACAAATGTTGCAGTGAGTCTGATTAGCATTTCACAAGAAGACCCAGGCTCTAAATCAACTATACGATAACCTGTGTTTAGGGAATTACAAGGAGCTGTCCATGGTTCTAAACAGTAAAAATCCTGATTCTTAACTGTCCATAAGACAATAGTTGAATATGCAGAAGTATAACTCAGTGTAATTTTCAAACCACGACTTCGATCGTAGACAGTTGTGGCCAAACCGGTTAATTTTTCAAATATTGCATCCACTTCATCTAGTTTAGGATCCAATTTACAATCATTATCATGTAGAGTTCCTGTATTCCGATCCACATATTGCATTGAAGGGATATTAAAGTGGAGCTGATGCTTATTTGGAGCTAAGAAATAAGGATGCAGACCTGTCGAAAATGGCATCCTTTGGGTATTGCTCAAGTTAGTATAAGTTTGGAATATTTCTAGAGAATTACCTTTCAGTTGGTAGGTAAAGGTAAGTTTAAAGTCGAATGGATAAAAAGTTCTTGTTAATCTATTAGTGGTTAAAACTAGAGTTATTGAAGCCCTATCTTTATTTGAATTTCCTATAACTTCCCAAGGTAGGTCTCGTGCAAATCCATGTTGTTTGAGAAAGTAATTATTACCATTATATTTGTACTTGTTATTTGGTAAGTTGCCACAAATTGGGAACAAGATGGGTATTCCACCTCTTACAGTTAATTCTGGATTCTCAAATCTTTTAGCATCAAGGAAAAGTAGCTCCTGATTCTTCACACACCAACTGGTAATTATTCCTCCTCTCTCTGGCACTACATTAATACTAGAATTAAATGCTAAATCAGAGAGGGTATAAGTTTTGTATTTTTTCTGTTGCAGTGCAATGGCAAACACAGTTTTTATTTTAATTCAGGAATTGAGTATTTAATATTAGGTAATGGGTTACGATCGCTAGAAATAAAAATAAACTTTTTGGTCATTTGCCCAATTATTATTTATATGTCTAGTTTCTCTGTGATTAGAAGCTGAATATATTAATAAATCTCAAAAAGGGAGTAGGGAATAGGGAGTAGGCAGAGGCAAGAAAAAAATAACTTTTGGTCACAAAAAATAGTCCATAAATATTAAACTAAATCAAATATAGCTATCTCTCAAATAATCAGGACTTTTACTATTAGCCATTAACGTAAATTTATCCCATCGGTTCCAGCCTGAATATTTTATTGACAAAAAGTCTTTTCATTAATGGATAATGGATAATTACCTCTGGTTGAAACCGAGAGAATTTAATACAAGGAAATACTATTTTTTTTTTCCCCTTTCAAGGGGAGGCTAATAATTATTAATTATTCGGTAAATAGTAGTTGACTAGGATATATTAATTTTATCATAGTTTTTCTCACTTTGTACTGTATGCTGTATTTATCAGTTTCTCCACTTTTCAGAATAACTCAACTAAAAAGAGAAAGTATTGTGAGTAGTAATAGTTTTTGATATTCGTATAATCTTGATTAAATCTGTAAACGAGGCAATTCAATAAAAGGTTCTTTGATAAATGGTTTCTGAATGAAAGAATCTTTGACTTCTTGCACAGTTTCTTGAGTATTTAATATTGGTGGTAGAGAAAAGCTATTATTAGTATTAAGAGTTGCTTCTTCCTCTGGATTATTTTGAGGAGAGTCTATAGAATTTCCATCTCCTTCAGGGGATTTTTCAGGTAACTTAGGTAAAGTTGGAGTTGATAAATTGTTAGAATTTTGCTCCCCAGAAACAGAGTCAATACCAACAAAATTGAAATCTTTATTTATTGGATCTATTGCTACAGGGGTTCTCATTGGTTGATGAAAAACACTAGAAATTTCTGCAATATGTTTGAGAATTTCTTTTCCTTTTTCACCTTTGACAATCTGGGGCTGGTATTTGCTAACTACTACTGGCAAAAACTCTATCTTCATTTTGCCTTTTTTTAAGGAGACTTTCAAGACTGCTGTCTCATAATCACTCTCTTTGTTAGAAGTATCTCCAAAAATAAAATTACCCAAAGAATAGATAATAGGTCGCCCTTGATAAATTTCTGCCCCCTGCAATACCTTCGGATGATGTCCCACTACTAAATCAGCACCTTGGTCAATTGTCATCCTAGCTATATTCATCTGCCAGTCTCCAGGATATTCTGATAATTCAACTCCCCAGTGATAATTAACAATTATCCAGTCTACCTGCTTTCTCAAAATTTGAATATCTGAAGATATCTGATCGTTATTGCGAGTATTAACGTTTACCGATCCAGTGGTTGGTTGGATATCTATATCATAATAATTTAGGTATGCAATTTTTTGGCCTTTAATTTCAATAATTTTGGGCCTTCTAGCTTCTTCTTTTGTTTTACCAGCTCCTAAAGAATGAATACCTGTATCCTCTAGAGTTTCTATTGTTTCTACTAGGCTTTTTTCTGGATAACCGATAGTATGGTCATTAGCTAAATTTACCAGATCGACTCCTCCTGAAGTTAATACCTTAACATAGTTGGGATCTAGTGTTAATTTTTTTTGCTGAGTTGTATTCTTGAGAGTCGAACGGCTTAAAGGATTTTCTAAATTAACTATTGCCAAATCTGCTTTTCTATACTCATCCATTTTCGCAAAAGGATATTTATAATTTCCCTGAATTGAATTAGAAACTGGATTAGATAAATTAACATCTCCGCCAAACATCAAAGTAACTGTAGGGTCATTTGGGTTAGCTATCTTTTTCTGATTAATTACTTGTACTTTTTCAGTAGCAGTTTCCACCCACTTCTCTGAAATTGAATGTCTTACTAGAACTGTATAATAACTTACCCAACAACCTAAAATAAAAGCTGCTACTGCTGAACCTATTAACATCAAAGACCGAAATGTTTGAAATTTCAGGTTATCAGTTTTGTTTGCCAAATTAGATTGTTTATTTAAGTTTATTTTTGCATAGGAATTAATTCTCACAGAGTGTTTCCAGAGTATGTTGGATGAACCACTCAAACGCCCCACAATCTTTACTCTTTCTAGTACGGGAGAGTTAAGTTGATAAAGTTGATGACAGATAAACTTAATTAATCTATCTACGGGAGGTTCACGCTGAAACTCTACTAAAACTTGTAGATATCCAGTAGTTTCTTTAGCTATACGAGCCGAAATTCCTTGTGGTTTTAGTTCTTTATTAATCCAGTGACTAATAGCCTGAAAATCACCGGATCGTGCTAATTCAAAAATAGATTTCCTAGTGAAAGTTGGTGTGTAATTCATATTTTTTATATTCTAATTTTTATATTCTAAAATATCTGAAACACTAGATTAATGAAATTGGATTAATCCACAATTATATAGCGTTTATATTTAATTTATTAGCTTTATTTCATCCTAATTTCACAGACAATAAAATGTCAAAAAAGTTTTTTTTGATCGAATCGGAGGATTGGAAATTATTTCGGATGATCATCATGTAATACCAGTTTCAAAAAAAATTACTACAAAGTATTGGGGTTTTAGGAGTCAGGAGATATGAATTGATATTATTGATTTTGTATTAGACTGTAATAGACTCCTAAATAAAGTTTACTAAGTTTAACAAGGTTATCTTGATAGAGACCCTGGGAGAACGGCTATAAGTCAGGATTCAGAAGTGATTTTGGGAATTTAGACCTGATTCCTAAGTGAAAGCTTTATAGAGTTTAAATGCCCAACTTAACCTGTGGTGTCTACAATTGGTTGGGGTTGAATCCCCAACAAACATTGATTGTTTGTTCAGAATGGCTCTCTCCTAACTCCTTCTGCAAGAAATTATTTTTATCTCAATGGCATAATTAAATACGTCACGTCATAGTAAGCCGCAAATATATTAACATTTTTGTACCTATGTGAGTGTAACTATTTATGCCTGAATTTCCTATCTATAATAATTGCCTTTGCTATAGTTATCTATTAATGTTTTTCAGGATAGAAAAATAACAGATATTTAACATTAACTAACTTAGATAATCAAAATTATTTTTAGTATAGGAAGTAAAAAAATCATGTTTCTGTTAAATTTGCAAATCCAAAAAATATTAACTAGATTGTTATGATTAGCAAAAAATGTGAATATATTTATAGCCTAAGGTGAGAAATTATGGTGTTGATGATTTGAGTATGAGAACACATGAAATATTAAGTTTTTTGGTAGTCCCTGAATGCAAGTTTAACCAAATATGAATAAATAAGCACTTAGTGATTCGATGGACAAGGATGACCATCAACATAAATCTAAATAAAGGAAGTCAGTATTAATTCCTCTATACATAATATAGAGTCTAGAAAAAATAATTATACAGAGTTAGTTAAATCAATCCGCAAAAAGCTTTGACAAAATCAAAGAACTCACATAATTAATGTAGTGTTATTATAATTAACTAAAGTTATATAGTAAAGTTAAGTAAGGAATGAGGATTTTATAATCTACACAAGTTAAATTGCCTAAACCCCAGATTATCTAAGTTCTTTCCCAAAAAAATCTGGACTTTATTTCATTCTGATTCCTAAAATCCTATGGGAGGTGGTCTAAGGTAACATTATTTTAAAGTAATAAGTTATAAGTTAGCCGAAAATCTCGAATCTGCGCTATAGTATATTCTAAGTGCTACTAATTTAGCCTCACAATGGGATAAAGATTACTGGAACAATCCTTTGAGATTGCAAGTTGAATAGTTAACAGAACCTTGGCAAAAATATTACTCTAAAAATATTTTATTTGAGATGGTGATGAATGCCAATCAATACCTAGCTTGTGATATAATCGATATATTGCTAGTAATTCTAGGGTTGATACACTAAAGATGATCGTCAACATCAATGACAGTAGAGAAAAAAATTTTATTTGTCAAGCTTCCCGGTAAGTAGTTTTTCATATGCATTTGACCAAGTTATTGATTGGGAGTATAAAAAGCCAATGCTACAACGCAAGATATATCAACTTTGTTGTGATGGTCGTGAGGTCTGTATTTTCTTGCGAGATCAGCAGCGTTGGATAGAACAAGCAAAAATATTGGATATAGAGGGAGATTTAGTAACGATACGCTACGAAACAGATGAAGAAGATGAAATCTGTTCTTGGGAAGAAATGGTCCGTTTAGAAAGTATAGGGGCTATTACCCAAAAGTTAGCGTCGGTGCCCAGGGGAAATATTGATCCTCTAGTATCTGAAGATTGTCCAGAAGCTGAACAGATTCGCAACCACTATCCAGAATCAAATCAACAAGAATAATTAGAGATTAAGTTAGATGATTAATAACTAAGTTTTTTTGTTAAATATATAAACATATCCCTATATTTTTTTACGGAAGTTGATTAATTAATCATTTCTATTGGTGTCTCCATTAGAAGTAAAAGGAAAATGAACTGACTCAAACATGGGACAGTATCCATCAGATGTTACCCTAAAGCCATATAGAGCTGAAACAGGATTGGAACAACGTTGTCCTCGGTAATGTAAACAATTACCACAACAATCTAACTCTGGAGAGATGGAGCGATCGGTGGTTTGACTTAGAAGTTCTCGTTGGGATATTCCTCTGACAACCAATTCTTCTCCTTGCCAACGAACCTCTACAAGACCTGTATCAGCAAAAGTTGGCCAACGATTATCATTTGTAATGCTTTGAGGTAAAGAAATTATTACCTCTGTCTCTAATTCATTTAATTCTCCTTCGTAATTAGTTTCTGGTAATGTAGGTACTATAAACTTCTCACCTATTGGTAACTCTACTAATGTACCATTGGCTGGAGAGTGTATTTGATAACGGTTGCGTAACTCTTCAAGGTTAGTAAGGTCAGCTAAATAATTAGGACAGCCATGAACAAAAATTATATGTTGAGGACGTAAGTTGTGAATTAACTGTGTTGTGCCAAGTCCATCACAATGATCGGTGAGGAGATATGTTTCAGTATGATTAAAATTCAACTCCTGTGATATTTTTCCTGGTCTTTCAGGTAGTAAGATAATAACAGAATTATCTTGATTAATAATGTATTGGCTCAAATCAGTATCCTTGTCTGCAATGAGAATATAAGGCTTTTCTGTGGAAGGAAATTGTTCTGGCGATCGCCTCAGCACACGGGGTTTTACTTTTTCGTCCCAAAATAGAGGTTGATGTTGAGCAAAATTTTGTACAGTTGTGGGAAATTGGGACAATAGTTCTAAATAAAGGTCACAACCTCTGGCTACCTTTTCCTCTACCCAAATATCCAGGTCGCGACCTGTGAAATAGTGATGACTGCGTAGAAGCATCAACAATTCTTGTCCTAACCCTAAAGCGGGAGTGGGCAAGATAACTGAATTTCCAGAAGTAATAGCTTGATATATCTTTTCTGCCAGGTTATTTTCTAATTGTCGCCGATGTGGATAACGTGCTGTGCCATAACTACCTTCAAGTATTAATACATCTGGCTTGAGTCCTCGTAAATCTCCTAAAGGTAGACCTTCAACCAAACGACTGTTGGATAAAAAGAAATCTCCTGTATATAAAAGTTTATAGGTTCGATTTTCTCCAGTATAGGTGAGGAGAAAAGCTGTTGCTCCTGGTAAATGACCAGCGGGAAAAAGCTCTACAGTTAGACCACTACGAAGTTCTACTGGTGAGTGCCAAGGTAAAGGTTGACAAAAATCAGGGACTTCAGAAATAGCAAGTTCTGGCCAATTTAGAGGTAGAAGTTTAGTTGTTGCTTCACTAGCATATATTGGCAAATGTGGAAAAGTTTGATGGAGTGCTAAGAGTCCTTGAGCATGATCTGAATGTGCGTGGGTACATAGGACAATATCTGCAGGAAGTTGTTGGTTTTTTTCATTGGTTAATAATGAAATATCGGTAATACCACAATCTAATAAAATCTGGTGTACTCCAATACGAACTAGCAGACATATTCCATCATCTGCGTGACCTACACTATAAGCTAAACATTGTAAATCTATCACAAGGTTAAATTGCTTGCGTTCAGGAAAATTTTGACTATCAATGAATTTGAAATTTTGCTCATCTTTAAGATTAATAATTATTCAGAGAAGACCCCATAAATACAAACTAAAGTTAACTAAATTTTGAACTAAACTGATTCTTAATACCTTGAATAGCAAATTCAGTAATACATATTTTTAGGTGGAAAATAAGTACACAAAATTTATTTTGAAAATATTAAAGAATTTCAGCGATCTGTTATTTGCTTGTTTATTTAAGTGAAAATCAAGAAAATTAAGATAGATTAGGATATTATTTTGAATAATCTTATAAGCTAGCTAATCATAACAAATTTTACTGGGTAATTCTAAAAAATTTCTATTTCTATTATTAGACTAATTTAAGAAATGTTTGCTACAAATAGTTAGGCTTTTGCTAGGACTTAGTAGGGGCATAGAAATGAGTAATGCTTGATTTTCAGTCAAAGAGACATCTCATATAAAGTCTTTGCAATCACTCAAATTATTTATAACATTCTTTTTTTTAGTTGGTATTACCTGTTTTTTTTACCGAGAAATTGTGGGTATGCGCCTCCCCTTTTAAGGGGAAAAAAGAAAAAAAATTCCTTTGAGTCAATCCTCTTATTTTCAACAATTAATATAATAATTATTAATTATTAATTATTGTCTATTTCTATTATTATACCAATTTAATAAATGTTTGCTACAAATAGTTAGGCTTTTGCTAGAACTTAGTAGGGGCAGAGAAATGGGTAATGCTTGATTTTCAGTCAAAGAGACATCTCATGTCAAGTCTTTCAATCACTCAAATTATTTATAACATTCTTTTTTTTAGTTGGTATTACCTGTTTTTTTTACCGAGAAATTGTGGGTATGCGCCTCCCCTTTTAAGGGGAAAAAAGAAAAAAAATTCCTTTGAGTTAATCCTCTTATTTTCAACAATTAATATAATAATAATAATTATTAATTATTAATTGTTGAAAAGTCTTTTAAACATTAAATTGTGAAAAATTGGTGATTTAAAACATATATTTTTGCCTAGTTGTTACTAAAAATTGCTAAATATTTAACTGCAAGAATAATTTTTTAGCTTAATTGCTAGCTTACAATCTTTGATGAGAAAAGATCCAGTGTATATTTCTATACGCTTACAAAACTTTATAATTCTTTATAATTAAGAGCCTGGTAGCAGTGTATATTCCAAAAAAGTATAAAACTTAAAAAAAATAGGCTCATAAGTTTATACAATCCAAGTCCTGCTTCAGGAATAGATTTTAGCAATGAGTCCAAGTTTTTCAGTTTTGTAACTAAAAAATACATTTTTTTCAGCAAACCTTATTTTCACCTAGGAGATAGTTCAAATGGTTTTTGGACCTGCATCTCAGTTAGGGGTTGGCCTTTTTGAAGATACAGAACCTGTGGAACTGTTGCCCGGACGGTCATCAGAAGAAGTAGAAACTGTGATTCGAGCTGTCTATAGGCAAGTTCTGGGCAATGCTTACGTCATGGAAAGTGAAAGACTCAGTGTACCAGAGTCCAAACTTAAAGAAGGCGAAATTACTGTCCGTGAATTTGTACGTCAAGTTGGACGCTCTGACTTGTATCGTTCTCGGTTCTTTGAAAGTTGCCCCCGCTATCGCGCAGTTGAATTAAATTTTAAGCACTTTTTAGGTCGCGCTCCCGATGGCTACGATGACATGAAGCTTCATAGCAAAATCCTGGATGAAGGAAGTTTTGAAGCTGATATTGATTCCTACATTGATAGTGACGAATATAGCAGTGCTTATGGGGAAAATATTGTTCCTTATTATCGAGGTTACAAAACCCAAACTGGCAAAAAAATGGTTGGTTTTACTCATATGTTCCAACTATTGCGTGGAGCTTCCAGCAGCGACTTCAAAGGAAGTTTACCTGGAAAAAGCCCTGCTTTGAATAAATATGTGATTCAAGAAACACCTTTGGCAGTAGTTCCTCCTTCTGGTGGTTCCGATGGTTGGTCATTCCAAGATACACCTTTGGGTAGTAGAAGTAGACATGGAGTAGGAGCTAGTTCTAGTGGTAAAGTTTACCGCGTTGAAGTAACAAACTATAGCTCAAAGGTAGTAAATCGTGTTTCCAAATTCCGCCGTAGCAATAAGGTATTTTTGGTGCCTTTCGATCAACTTTCTAAAGAGTACCAAAGGATTCATCAGCAAGGTGGTGTAATTTCCAGTATTACTCCTATTAACTAGGAGTTAAAATCAGAAAATTATTTACTCATTTTTTCGGAATTGGTTAGTTGCTAGATAGCTAATAACTCAAATTGAAATTAAACAATAAAGTTGTTATGATTTAGTAATTAAATCCACAATAAGAAAGGGTAAAATTTTTTAAAAAATTTGCAGTAGTTCATGGTTGATAGTTATTCTGTTTATATATGTATGATCGACGATTAGCTATGAGCTATGAACACTGCAAGGATAGTATAGAAAAAAAAATCAGAATCTTTGAAATAAAGGAGTTAAAAATGTCACTTTGGGTAGACAAAATCGATCCAATAGAACTACGTTCTAATGCGACAGAAGATGAAAAAGAAGCTGTGATTAGAGCTGTTTATAAGCAAGTTTTGGGAAATATCCATGTAATGGAAAGCCAACGTCTAACTAGCGCCGAATCATTTCTGAAAAACGGAGAAATATCCGTCCGTCAATTTGTTAATATGGTTGCTAAATCAGACCTATATTTCTCCTTGTTTTTTGAATCATCTTCTCCTTATGGATTCATAGAACTAAACTTTAAGCATATATTAGGTCGTGCTCCCCAAGACCAGACAGAAATTTCTGAACACGTTCGTATATGTAACGAAGAAGGATACGAAGCAGAAATTGATTCTTACACAAACAGTGACGAGTATATTCAAAACTTTGGGGAAAATATTGTTCCATACCCACAAGGTACTAGCACTGTAGTTGGCATGAAAAATGTAACGTTTAATCGGACATTTGCTTTGGAACGAGGATATGCTACAAGTGACAGAAATAAGCCTTCCCGATTGACTTTAGATTTAGCTGCTAATATGGGTACGAAAATTACAGAACCTGCTACTGTAAGTGGACCTTATAGCAACACAATTAAACGTTTTGAAATCTCAGTTAGTAAAACTGGTATTGGTCCTGTTGTTAAGCGGAGTGCAACTACATATACAGTATCTTATGAGCAGCTAACTTCAAAAATTAACAGCATTCAAAAAACAGGTGGAAAAATCCTGAAAATTACTGAGGTTGCTTAAATCAATAGTCAAGAACCTTTCATTAATTGATAATGAACAATGGATAATGATTGATTAATGACAACCTATACCAGATGTTAAAAAAGCTTATTCAAGTACGAAAAAGCAATTTTTATATTCTTTCATTATCAATTATTAATTATTAATTATTAGGAGAGGCTCTAAACAGGATTGATTAATTATCAATTATCCGTTGGTAAGTTGTTGTTAAAAAACCCGGTTTCTCCTGAAAATATGGCAGGAATAGTTTTACTCCCAAGAAACCGGGTTTTTATTTGGAGTAATTTTTAATAATTAATAATTAACAATTAATAATTACCTATTCTTTTTGAGAAGAGGATTTGATAAAAAGATTTTTTTTCTTTTTTATCCGTGACAGGAAAGGGTTGAAACCTTAATTTTTCTGTAAAACAGGATTTGATAATATCAAATAGGTTCCTCAATAAATATCATTTTTAAAGATAGTAATGTATGGATGTCGTAGAATTTGTCGAACGTTCTATAGGACGTTGGCGATCGCAACGTAGTGGCCATAATTTAGCATTTAGTCATTTTGAAGAAGTTCGCTCGACAATAGATATTGTTTCTTTACCAACAAATGCTCCAGAAGTAATAGAATTGTGTAAGTCTAGTGGAGTAGATATTGCTCAAGCTATTTCTCCTTTTCAGATGAGTTGGGAAGGAGAATCAGATTGGGATGAAAATGAAATTCTAGAAGGTAGTTGTGTCTTAGTACCAATACCCGATCAAGATAATCTCAAAAAAGGAAAATTATTACGTTCCCAAGGGTATGCAGAAACTATTCCTGCTGCGGGAGAATATCATATTACTGAAGATGGCACTTTTATTTTACATACAGAATATGACCGTGCTGCTGCTGAAGAAAAAATTTGGTTTGGCACTCCCAATGTCAGGTTTAGAGTATCGTTGATTAAAACGAGTGATGGTAATGGTGTATTAACTGCTTCTTTTTCATCAGAAATTCGTTCTTTGTCAACTGAGGAAAAATAATTGGTAGAATCATCACAATAAGTAAGTTGGTAGGTGGGAATAAACCTAATACTGTTTGACGGAAGTCAAAAGTAAAAAGTCATACATTAATATTTTATAGGTTCAAAACTTTGACACGTTCAGCAATTTCAGGAAATTATTTCACATCTTTAGTTTAAAACGATTGGCGACATCTTTAAAATTAATTTGTATAACGATGTCAGACAATTTTTATTGAACTCAAACTTTTGAGATGACTTTCTTACCGAATTATTAATTAATTAATTAATTCTGGTTTAAAGCCTCCCCTTTTAAGGGAAAAAAAAGTGCTATTAAATTTCCCAATATTCAATTCCCGAGCGGTTTTAACCAGAGGTAATTATCAATTATCCATTATCAATTATCAATTAATGAAACTCCTTTTCAGTTGCTGCGGACATATTTACATTTAATTATGCCTGGCTAATTATATAAATAAATGATTTTCCTGAAAAAACTCGATAATAAAAAGCAAAAATAATTGAACAAGAAATAGGGAAGACTATGAATATTTCCCAGACAAAAGATAAGACAAATTTGAATAACTTAATTACTCTAGCTAGTTGGATGGCAGGAGATTTTAGTAACAAAAAACAAGCCTTTGAAAATCCGACTCTTTATGCTCATATCCATGTTTTTTTCCGACCTTTGGCAGATAATTTTTTTCCTGGTATAGGTTTTTATTCAGAGCAGGTTTATGACTATGACCTCTGGAGTCCATATCGTCAAGGAGTTCATCAACTTATAGATAAAGGCGATTATATTTATATAGAAAACTATAGTCTTAAAGACCCCATTCTCTATGCAGGTGCAGCAAGAGAACTTGATATTTTACATACTATTACTCCAGAAAATATAGAACGTCGTTACAACTGTTCAATGGTGTTTAAACGAGACGGAGAAAGATTTTTAGGGAGCGTTGAACCGGGAAATAAATGTTTAATTAATAAGAGAGGATGTGAAACTTATCTAGTTAGTGAAGTAGAGTTAACTGAAAATACATGGATTAGCTTAGATAGAGGTATGCATATTAATACACACAAACAAGTATGGGGTTCAGAATCTGGACCTTTAAAGTTTGAAAAACAAACAAGTTTTGCCAATGAGTTACCGAATACGAATTAAGTAGTTAGACAAAATTATTTGTATATTTACTATTGAGTTGTGTTTTGATTTTTTCTTAGCTCTTTGGGTAATCTGTATCGACCCATAATGTATAGTTAATTTTGTCCAGGTACTTCAAAAATAAAAGGTAGCAGCCATCAAATAGTCTTGAGGGAGTGCTAAAAGAAAATGTTGCCACCAATAGCAGAAAAGAAATTACAGGGTTGGATTAGAAGTCGCCATATAATCTGCTCAGGAAATTTTTTTTTATTTGAAACTGTAGAGTATTCTACTATTGATAGATTTACAGAATGTGTTCAAACATTGGGCGGCAGTTTGATATCTGTCAAACCTATTAAGAAAATTTGGATTGGTAATCATAGAAAAGTAATTCTTTATCAAGCCAAAGCAAGTCTCCATACACCTCACCACGATTTAAAACAATACTGGGTAAAGTATGGTGGTTTTTATACTAGGTTTGATGAACGGGGTTAATCGAGTTTTAAGTAGTAGATTTGATAGCAGTCGAAGCAAAGGTTAGGACATTTACAAACGCTAAAAGTTAGTCAGGGATTACTTCTGACTTCTGTACTGGCGAATGGCTATTCGCCCCTACTTCCCCTCCCAGGAGGGGTTAGGGGTGGATTGACTTCTGACTTGCGCGTAGCCCTATATACCAAATCCGGTTGCTAAAACTCCTTTTCAAATATCGACAGCGCAATAACAGACAAAAACTTTTTTTATAAAAAATTTATCCAAACTCTGAAAAAGTGGGGGGAATATGCAGCAAAAATTTTAGTATTTCATATATGGCAAATTTCATCTCAGTCAGTTGCTAGCAGGCAATATCCCGCATTACAGGGGTTTAAACGTTAAGATCACCTCACATACTTGGGATCTTCTGTAATTTAGCTTTGAGCCAAAACTCCAGGACTTTTACTCTAAACTTTCTGGAGTTTTTTCTTAATTTTTGGCTTTGGTTTTGGTATGGAATAAGAACAACAGGACTAATGCAAACCATAATTTATAAACACTACATATACTAAGACGTTATAGTTTTAATCGATCATATCTACTATATATGGTGTCTTTGCATAAGTCCTGAAAAATTACTGATTAGTAAGTGAATTAGGACAAAATAAGTATCCTATGCAGTATATCGGAATACCTTAATTAATTAAGGAATACCATTAAAGGGTATACTAGAAAAAGTATGGTGGCCAAGGAGAATGCCAATGTCAAAAAAACGTGGTAGTGCCACCTCTTATACAGAAAGCAAGGTTAAAGTAGGCGTATCTCTTACTCCCACTAGCGCTGAGAAGCTAAAGGAGATAGCAAAAGAACTTGGTTTATCAAGGTCTGAGCTAGTTGAGCGCATCGCCAGAGGAGACCTTGCGGTTTTGAGAGAGGCGGCACAAATAACAGCAAATTTGAATAATCAGTCGGATACAGTTAACAATGCTCTGAGCAAAAATGAATTACCCGACAGTGAAGTAGATGTTGTAACAGTTCCAGAACCATTAAGTGAGTCTGTAGAAGCACAAGCTCAATTATCGGAAAGTTATCAGACTTTACAGCAAGAGTTGGAATCTCAGATGGCACAGGTAAAGGATTTGGAAAACCAAATGGCTGCCATGGTGTCAAGAGAAAGTTATGAAAGTTTACAACAACAATTAGAAGAAGATAAAAAAGTAATTGCAAATTCCCAGGAAAAACTATCTCAACTCCAGCAACTAGAAGTACAAGTAGCTTCTATGGTTTCCCAGGAAGTACACGAAACTCTGCAGCAAGAGTCTGTTGAGCAAAAAGTACAACTAGAACTGTTAGAAGAGCAAGTAGCTTCGATGGTGTCCAAAGAAATTCACGATTCTTTGCAGCACCAATCACAAGAGCAACAAACTCAACTACAGCAACTAGAAGCACAAGTAGCTTCTATGGTTTCCCAGGAAGTACACGAAACTCTGCAGCAAGAGTCTGTTGAGCAAAAAGTACAACTAGAACTGTTAGAAGAGCAAGTAGCTTCGATGGTGTCCAAAGAAATTCACGATTCTTTGCAGCACCAATCACAAGAGCAACAAAATCAACTACAGCAACTAGAAGTACAATTAGCTTCTATGGTTTCCCAGGAAGTACACGAAACTCTGCAGCAAGAGTCTGTTGAGCAAAAAGTACAACTAGAACTGTTAGAAGAGCAAGTAGCTTCGATGGTGTCCAAAGAAATTCACGATTCTTTGCAGCACCAATCACAAGAGCAACAAAATCAACTACAGCAACTAGAAGTACAATTAGCTTCCATGGTGTTGCGGGAAAGTTATGATGCTTTGCAACGTCAGTCAGAAGAACAACAAGATAAGTTGCGACACCTAGAAGAGCAAGTTACTACAATGGTGTCAAGAGAAAGTTATGAAACTTTACAAAAACATTCAGAAAAGCAAAAAGCTGAGTTGGAAAGTTTCCAATCACAAGCAGATTTAATGGTGTCCAAAGAAAATTATGAAGCTTTGCAGCATCAGTTACAAGAGCAACTCAATAAGTTGCAAAATCTGGAATCCATAGTTGCTTCAATGATACCACAGGAAACTTATGACGCCTTAGAAAAAGAGTCAGAATTTCAGAAACAAATAATTGCAGATTACCAAAATAAACTGACTCAATTAGAACAAAAATATCATAACCAATCTGAGACAATAGAGGCTTCACAAAAACAAATTTCTGAGTTACAAACTCCAGCAATGATTGCAGAACATCATATTCTTAACAAGTGGCAATATCGGACTTTTTCTAGATAAAGTTAAAGTTCAAGGAAATTGATGATTTTTAGTAAATGGAGCAATGTTGAATTTTCAGTTTTGAAAATTTAGAATAAAGCAGGGAGCAGCATTTAATTATTGTTCCGAAAGCGACCAAATCTCTCCGCTAATTGATGAATTTCAAGAGCAATTTTTTTATCATCCATAAGATGTTAATAGCGGAGAGAAACTGAGTCGCACTTTTGAATTGTTGGCTAGGTTCAATAATTTTGGTTAGATCATGTCTAATTGAATAGTTGTTATATAGCAGTTTTCATTAACATAGAATACATATATTTTGGCTTAAAGGCACTTATACTGAGGGTAGAGGGCATAATTTTTGTAGTCAACATGAGTGAAAACCTATATAAATAAAAGCCAACAGGGAACAGGGAAAAGTTTGTATAAATGAGGATAGGGAGACTGGAGTGTTTTTATTGGGAATTAAAATAATATAGCAATTCCCATACTTTTAAGGTACAAAATTGGTTGATTTTAGGGAGTAGGGAGCAGTAACTTGGAAAGCAGGGAATAGAAAACAAGAAAAAAACTGTACTTAACGTTGGTTGAGAAACGTTATCTTAAGAATAAAACGTTATTAATTGAATAAGGTTAACTAACTGCTAATTAATAATAGGTGATAATGGGAAAATTTAGGATTTTAAAAAATGAATAAATAACTCTTATTAAAAAGAATGTTATTATTTATATTTATACTGGGTGCATAGAGGATTTTAAATTTAATTAATTGATGAAAAATCTTCTTCTGGAAAAGGAAGAGTTGAAGATTAAAAGTTAACATGATTTCAAATTGTATGAATTAGGCATAATAAAAATGTACTTTTCTCTCTAGAGAGAATCTACAAAATTTCCCTTTATTTCCTGTTTCCAATAAAGCTTTTCCCTAAAAATTTTAGATGTGGGCATCTTAAAAAAACATGATATTACTAAGCTGAAAACTACTTTCAATAATTAATAATTAAAGCGTATGCGGTGGTTTATGAAATGTAGTAGTAATAGCTTTTTAAATAGTTTTTGAAGTCTGAAATTAAGATGTTATTCTTGTTGAGAAAATCTACTATTATCGGCGGAGCAAACTTACATTGAATAGGCTGTATATCTTAAACTTTTTAAGAAGAGGATTGGCAAAAATAATTTTTTTTCTAAATAATTAAGGAGATGCTTGAAACCTTAATTTTTCGGTAAATTATAATTCATAAGGTAAAGGTATGACTGCCAAAATAATTATAGAAAATCTAATTAAAATTTACGGCAAAAAACATCTTGCTGCTCTCAAGTTATTTCGAGAGGGGAAAACAAGAGACGATATATTACAGTCTACAGGTAATGTTTTGGGATTAGCTGATGTATCTCTTGAGATTGGTCAAGGGGAATTATTTGTGGTAATGGGGTTATCTGGTTCGGGAAAATCTACCCTAGTTCGCTGCATTAATCGTCTAATTAATCCTACGAGCGGACATATTTATATTGATGGTGAAGATGTTGCTCATGCTGATGAGAAACGGATGCGAGAGATACGACTGAATAAAATTTCCATGGTATTTCAACGCTTTGGGTTATTTCCTCACAAAACAGTAGCAGAAAATGTAGGGTATGGACTAAAGGTGCGGGGAATTGAAGCAACTGATCGTCGTCAGAAAGCTTTAGAAACATTAGAAGTTGTGGGTTTAGAGAAATGGGCAGATTATAAACCTACCTCTTTGAGTGGGGGAATGCAGCAACGGGTAGGTTTAGCTCGTGCTTTAGCTACTGATGCAGATATTTTATTGATGGATGAAGCTTTTAGTGCTCTTGACCCACTGACGAGGGGAGAGATGCAAGATGAATTATTGCGACTCCAGAAAGAATTGCATAAAACTATAGTGTTTATTAGTCATGATATGCAAGAAGGTTTGAAATTGGGCGATCGTATTGCCGTAATGAAAGATGGCGCAATTGTTCAATTGGGGACGCCAGAAGAATTAGTTACTAATCCAAAGGATAATTATATCAGAGCTTTTACTGAAGAAGTAAATTCTGCTCAAGTTATTCGGGTAGGTTCAGTTATTAGTAAAAGAGTTTCCCTGAGAATTGGTCAATATTCTGTTAGCTCTGGTTTGGAGCAAATGTTAAACCATAACCTCCAAGTTCTGTATGTAGTTGATGAGTACAATAAACCTATTGGTTTGGTGAAAAAACAGCTTTTGGAAAGGAGTCTCAAAGAAGGCAAAGAGGATATTATGGCTATTATGGAAACTGACTTTCCAATAGTTGATAGTTCTACTCACCTAGAGGATATTTTTTACTCTTACAAACAAGGACTTCCCCTAGCAGTTGTTAACGAGAAAAAAGAGTTTCAAGGTATGGTAGAAGCAGTTGATGTATTAACCAGTTTGGGGCAACCAAATAAAAATTCTGATTAAATCAATAGTAGATACTTATACTTTCCTAAAGGATATTTTTTACTGAAAAATTGTCTCTAAAACCTAGCAACTCTGAGGCGACTCTTTGGTTGATGATTATTTCAACAAAAAATATGTTATTATTTTGTTTAAGTTTTAAATTAAGACTATGAAAGCTAGATATAAGTATCGTATATATCCAATACCGGGACAAAAATACCGATCAGCAAAGCTATTCGGTTGTGTTCGTATTGTTTGGAACGATAGCCTAGCTTGTTGTGGAGAAAAGTATAGATTGGGAGAAAAGAAACCTACTAATTATGAACTACAAAAACAGTTTATCACTCAAGCTAAGAAGGCTGAAAATAGAGAGTGGTTATCAGAGGTTTCTAACATTCCATTGCAGCAATCTTTAAATGATTTAAACCAGGCTTATCAAAACTTTTTTAAATCAACTAAAGGTCACGCAATAAATCCTGTTAAACTTCCTAAATTCAAAAGTAAGAAATCAAAACAGACTGCTAGGTTTACAAAAGGGGGGTTTAAAATTGGTCAGGATAAAGTTTATTTAGCGAAAATTGGAAAGCTTGAGATAGCTTGGTCTAGAGAGTTATCTGCTGCTCCATCATCAGTAACTATTATCAAAGATTGTAGGGGCGATTCGCGAATCGCTAGATATTTCTTAAGCTTTGTAGTAGAAACTTTACCTGAAATTTTACCTCAAACTGATAATTCCGTAGGTATAGATTTAGGAATCAAAACCTTTGCTAAATTTAGCGACGGTAAAAAGGTTAATGCTCCTACATCATTAAATAAAAGGATTAAAAAGTAGCCTCTTTCAGAGGAGCTGCGCTAACGAAAATTAAGTAAATCATTATCTAATAAAACTAGAGGGTCTAGACGATATGAAAAAGCCAGATTGAGAGTAGCTAAATTTCATGTAAAATTAAAAGATACTAGGACAGATTTTGTGCATAAATTATCTACTGAAATAATTCGTGAAAACCAAACAATTGTTTTAGAAGATTTGAATGTTTCTGGCATGGTAAAAAATCGGAAATTATCTAGAGCTATTTCTGATTTAGGTTGGCGACAATTAAGAACATACTTAGAAGAAAAAGCGGAGAAATACGGTCGTGATTGTAGAGTAATTAGTAGATGGCAACCAACATCACAAAAGTTTTCATGTTGTGGATTTAAAGGTGGAAAGTTAGACCTTTCAGTAAGAGAATGGGAATGTTTGAATTGTGGTGCAAAGCACGACCGTGATGAAAATGCAGCAATAAATATATTAGTCGCGGGCGGACAGTCCGAGACATTAAATGGACCTGGAGGCCAGGGTAAGAGTGCAATCAAGGTAGCAGTAGTCTGTGAAACGTCAACCCACCAAGGAGCTTCGGCTCGGCAGGAATCCTTGTGCCTTAAGCCTGGGGAGGATGTCAAAAGTTTGGGGCAATCAAATAAAAATTTGGATTAAACCAACATTACAGGAGCTAGTCAATTGTGTTTATTTTCAATTATTTATCTCACTACTTCATAGCTGAAACTCAAGGAGTATTAAACAATTTATTGAATCCTTTTCAATCTTATACTTTACCTCTAGACGAATGGATTAATAATTTAGTTAATTTTCTGGTTGACAACTTTCGTCCTATATTTCAAGCTATCAGCTTACCAATTAGCGGAACTCTAGAAATAGTAAAATCGACTTTTATAGCAATTCCGCCTTTAATTTTTCTGATAATCATTGCTCTGCTAGTCTGGCAATTAGCAGGTAGAAAAATAGCTATCTACAGTTTTATAGCTCTAATTATTATCGGTTTTTGTGGAGCTTGGGAAGCAGCAATGGTTTCCCTATCTTTAATACTTACTGCCGTAATATTTTGTATGTTGGTTGGTATTCCTTTAGGTATTATCTGTGCGGTTAGCGATCGCTTCAATAGAGTATTGCGACCTCTGTTAGATGCTATGCAAACTCTTCCAACTTTCGTTTACTTGGTACCTGTAGTAATGCTGTTTGGAATTGGAGAAGTTTCTGGTATAATAGCAACTTTTGTTTTTGCAGTTCCCCCTCTAATTCGTTTGACTAACCTCGGTATTAGGCAAGTATCTCCAGAAGCGGTAGAAGCTGCACTTGCTTTTGGTTCAACTCGCCAACAAGTTTTATTGGAAGTACAAATTCCTTTGGCTTTACCTACTATACTTGCTGGGACAAACCAAGCTATTTTATTAGCTTTATCAATGTCAGTTGTTACCTCAATGATTGGGGTAGAGGGATTAGGACAAATGGTATTGCAAGGTTTAGGACGTTTGAATGTTGGACTAGCTGCGGTAGGGGGATTAGGTATTGTATTAATTGCTGTAATGCTAGACCGTATTACTCAAGGTGTTAGTCAAGGTAGTATTCAGTCTTGGCAAGAGCGTGGTCCGATTGGATGGTTACGGTCTCTTGGGTTGTCGAAACGCGATAAAGCAACTTTAGGGATAAGTATTGTGTTTGCTTTGCTAGTTGGTGTGACAGGTTGGCAATTAATGTCTCAAACAACTATAAAATCAACAGAAGAGTCATTACCAGGGAAAGGAATAGTAGTTCGTCCAGGTTCTGATATGGAAACCTATGGTACATTTATCACAGAAATTGTGGATATTGGACTAGAAAAATTAGGCTATGAGGTGAAAGGTCACAAGCAACTGAATATTCCAGCAATGCACATTGCTGTTGGTAATGGTGATGTAGATTTTACTGGAACCCATTGGGAAGCTGGTCACCAAGAATTTTTTGACAATAATGGTGGGGAAGAAAAGTTAGAAAGGTTGGGAACTCTTATTTCTAATTCTAGTATGGGGTATCAGATAGATAAAAAAACGGCTGATGAATACAATATTACTGATTTATCACAACTTCAAGACCCAAAAATTGCTCAACTTTTTGATTCTGATGGTGATGGTCTGGCAAATTTAATTGGTTGTACTGCTGGTTGGATGTGCGAAAGAGTTATTAATCATCATTTGCAGGTTTACGGACTTGAGGATACTGTTGAGCACATTCAAGGAGATTATTCTGCTTTATTGGCAGATGCTTTAGTTCGTTATCGTCAAGGAAAACCAATTCTGTTTTATGCCTGGAAACCCCATTGGTTTGCTTCTGTTTTAAGAGAAGGAGAAGATGTAGAATGGTTGAATGTTCCTTTCACATCTTTAGTAGGAACTATGGAAAATTTCACGGAAAAAGATACTTCATTTAATGATAAAAATCTTGGTTTTCCCATTGACAATGTCAGAATATTAGCTAATAAGAAATTTTTGGAGACTAACCCAGTTGCTCAACGTTTATTTGAACAGATTGAGATTCCGATTGAGGATGTTGATATTCAACAGGAAAAAGTTAAAAATGGGGAGAATAAACCTGTAGATATTCGCCGTCATGCTGAAGAATGGGTTGTCAGTCATCAAGGATTATTTGATAGTTGGTTAGAAGTAGCAAAAAGTTAGATTTTAATATTAAAGTAATTCCCAAATTATTTTTCTGCTTGACTTTTTCCCTCTTCCTGATTTCCTGAAGTTGGGAAAAATTTAGTAGTCATAAAATTTGAGGAAGATTGATTAGAGAATTTAATTGGGGAGAATCTACTAGGTAGGGGTTTGGTCTCCAAAACAGATAAATGATTAATCCCAATTATCCTCAACAATACTGCCCAATGAAATTACGCAGTTTATGTATCTCAAGAGCTTAAATCAAATTTCTCCTAGCTATTTCTATAATTAATGATTTTTCTGGTTTACTTTTTCCTGATTTCCTGAAGTTGGGAAAAATTTAGTAGTCATAAAATTTGAGGAAGAT
>NZ_JBNHEP010000289.1:0-7715 GCF_050015995.1 Dapis brunnea BLCC-M229
CTCCTGTCTCCTGTCTCCTGTCTCCTGTCTCCTGTCTCCTGTCTCCTGTCTCCTGACTCCTGTCTCCTGTCTCCTGTCTCCTGACTCCTGTCTCCTAACTCCTAACTCCTGTCTCCTGTCTCCTAACTCCTGTCTCCTGTCTCCTGACTCCTAACTCCTGACTCCTGCTAATTTAGTATCAAAATATTAAGGTCTGTTGCATTTTCTTCACATATCCTGACAAAACCAACCATGAGACCTAAGTCCGTGATACCATCCCAACTTGTATATAGAAAAAAGATTAAGGAGAAAACCTTTGACTTTAAGGGTTGCTGTTGTTGGTTCTGGTCCTGCGGGTTCCTCTGCTGCCGAGACCTTAGTAAAAGCAGGCATTGAAACTTATTTATTTGAACGTAAACTAGATAACGCCAAACCTTGTGGTGGAGCTATTCCCCTCTGCATGGTCAGTGAATTTGACCTACCAGCAGAAATTATCGATCGCCGGGTTAGAAAAATGAAAATGATATCTCCTTCCAATGTTGAGGTAGATATCCATATAGAAAAAGAAGATGAATATATAGGTATGTGCCGTCGGGAAGTATTAGACGGCTTCCTCAGAGACCGAGCAGCTTCCCTAGGAGCTAACCTAATTAATGGCACAGTTTATAAACTGGATATTCCTACTAACGATAGAGACCCCTATACTATCCATTACTCCGACCATTCAAAAGGAGATATTCAAGGAACAGCCAAAACCTTAAAAGTAGATTTAGTTATTGGAGCTGATGGGGCAAACTCCCGTGTAGCTAAAGCCATTGATGCTGGAGATTATAATTACGCGATCGCCTTCCAAGAGCGTATTCGTATTCCTGACCATCTCATGGCATATTATGAAGACCTAGCAGAAATGTATGTAGGGGATGATGTTTCCCCAGACTTCTACGCTTGGGTATTCCCCAAATATGACCACGTTGCTGTAGGTACTGGTACAATGAAACCTAACCAGGCCAGAATTAAACAGTTACAAGCAGGTATTCGCGCTCGTGCAGCTAAACGCCTCGAAGGTGGGGAAATTATCAAGGTAGAAGCTCACCCTATTCCAGAACATCCTCGCCCCCGTCGGGTTCGTGGTAGAGTTGCTTTAGTGGGAGATGCTGCGGGTACTGTCACTAAGTCTTCTGGTGAAGGTATCTATTTTGCAGCTAAGTCAGCTAGGATGTGTGCTGAAACTATTGTTGAGACTTCTAATAATGGTGCTATTATCCCGACTGAAGCAGATTTGAAACTTTATCTGAAGCGGTGGGATAAGAAGTATGGCATGACTTACAAAGTATTAGATATTTTACAGACAGTATTCTATCGTTCTGATGCTACCCGCGAAGCATTTGTAGAAATGTGTGCTGACCGGGATGTACAGAAATTAACTTTTGATAGTTATTTGTACAAAACTGTCGTACCTGCTAATCCTTTAGTTCAAATGAAGATTACTGCTAAAACTATTGGTAGTATGCTCCGGGGTCATGCTTTAGCTCCCTAGATTTTAATTAAGTTAAGATTAAAAATCCTACGGAACCTGGCTGTAGGATTTTAATATATTTAGCAATATTATGTAGGTTGGGTTGAGGGACTCCGAAACCCAACAAAAATCTTTCTCCACTACTCCCCTACTCCCTAATGCACAGTTTTAGCTAAAACAGTTTGTAGTAGACTGACACAGCTAACTTAGTGCAAAATTGTAGGGTGCGTTAGACGGCTTAAGTTAAGACTATCAAAGGGATTAATAAATCCGTCGTAACGCACCATTTTAGCTGTTTCAGTCCAGTAGGAATATTTTTTGAAATTGATAATTATTAATCTATTTCCTAAAACTTAAAAGTCAATAAGATAAATGGTTATCAGACTAGAAACAAATGTTTCTACTTTGAGTTTGTCTATAAAAAAGAGACCAAAAAAGTAGAATTAAATGCTAACAATGTTCTAGGGATTGACCCGGGCTTAAATAATTGGCTAACTTGCGTATCAAATGTTGAAACTAGCTTGATTGTTGATGGGAAACACATCAAGTCAATGAATCGTTGGTATAACAAGCAAGTATCTACTCTTAAAGAGAATAAGCCACAAGGGTTTTGGAACAATAAATTAGCTTTTATAACAGAAAAACGCAATAGACAGATGCGTGATGGCATCAACAAAGCAGCAAGAATAGTAATGAATCATTGCTTAGAAAATAATATCGGTACTATCGTTTTTGGTTGGAACAAACGCAACAAAGATTCAATCAATATTGGCCAAAAAAATAATTCTGAGTTCGTACCTATCGCCACAGCACGACTCAAAGACAGAATTGCTCAATTGTGCGAGCAATATGGAATTCAGTTTGTTGAAACTGAAGAATCCTATACCAGTAAAGCTAGTTTTTTAGATGGTGACTATCTGCCAACAATAGGTGAAAAACCCCAGGATTGGAAACCGTCGGGAAGAAGAACTAAGCGCGGTCTGTATCGTGTTAGATACGGACAATGGTATTTAAACGCTGACTGTAATGGTGCAGCCAACATATTAAGAAAAGTAAGCAGAACGCTAGGTTTAGACCTTAGCCGACTGTCTAGGGGCATTTTGACCTGTCCTCACAGGATTAAACTGTGGTCAGTTAATCGGAAAACACGGAAAGAAGCGTCTATAGACCTTCTTGAAGTATCCCCTTAGAATCCTCCGTCATTTATGCTGAGGAGTGGTCAAAGGTAATTAAGTTAATCTTAAAATACTGCCAAATATTACAGTAGGGTTTTATTATAAATTAAACAATAAAGTATTCTTAAATGCTAATGCTTTTTTTGTAAGTTAAAGGCGGGAGTTGAAGCAAAGGTTAGAACATAGCTAAATGCTAAAACTCTGTTAAAGATTACTTCTGACTTCTGACTTCTGACTTCAAGCTTAACATGGGGCTGTGGCTCAGATGGATAGAGCAAGCGCCTCCTGAAGTATCGGGCACCATGTGAGGAAACTCCGTGAGTGAATGTGGTCAAACTCAAGGAAGCCTAAGTCTTTTATACAGATAAGGTAATCTTGAGCCAAGCTTTACCTGATTATCGGTAAAGAAGGTGCAGAGACTAGAGTTTTAAGGAGTAATTAAAATTCTCCTGAAGCGTTAGGCCACCACCTAAAGCTATTACAGCTATGGTGAAGGGATAGTCCAGAGAGTGGGGAAACTCACACAAATCTGAAGCGCTAGGTCGCGCGTTCGAATCGCGCCAGTCCCGTAAATTAAGTCAAAAGTTTAATTGAGGGCTTGCTGATTAAATATCAAAGTATTGATAAATAAAGGCTAATGCCTTTTTGGGATCGAAAAAAGTGCCTGGTTTTTGGCTCAAGTAGTCTCAAAAAGCTAAAATTTTTCCTATGTTTTAGTTACTCCCTTCCCTCTAGAAAATTACCTAGCTAAATTTGGCTATAAACTATATAGTGCAACGATTTACTGATTATAATCTTGTGGCGGGAAGGGAGTAGCTTTCTATTGTCTGAATAAATTGTTCTCACTTTACCGAAAAGTTGGGTTTAAAGCCTCGCCCATAAGCGGGCGACTTTCTGTGTTATAGTGAAATTGGTATGAACACCCGCCTTGTCTCATAAATACTGTAGAAAAGAAGATTAGGTCGAAACTCCTTCAGTTGAGAGCAGAACAAGGGAAGCTTTCAGGCCAATGAGCAGTTCAAACCTGAAGGCAAAAATAAACGTCCATAAAAATTTTTGGTAAGTCGCGGGAGGCCATTCCGAGACTCTAAATGGATGTCGAGGCCAGCCTAACCCACCCCCATCCCCTCCCGGGAGGGGGGTAAGAGGGGTGGGTTAGGCTGGCCTGTGAGGCGTCAACCCGCCGAGGAGCTACAGCTCGGTAGGAATCCCCGTGCCTTTAGGGTGGGGAGGATTTCAAATCTAAAATGTAAATAGTATGATATTATCTCTATTTCCTACTCCGGATGGTAGATAATACTTTCTGAATATTGATATTGAAACTCTTTCCATCTGTAAAACTACAGATGGTTTTTTATTTTTAAAGATATGGTTTTGAGGGTAGTTTCTAGTAAAAAATTATATAAAGGATTGAATATTTCTCGCATTTCCTGGTTTTTAGTAGGATTTTTGGTGACTTTTTGGATTAGTTACCAACAATTTGCAGGTAGTATTGAACCTCCTCAAGCTTTATTGGTACTTGGTGGGGCCATAGAAAGAGAAGTATTTGCTGCAGAATTTGCTCGCCAACATCCTCATCTAGATATCTGGGTATCTTCTGGCACGAACCCAGAATATGCAGAATGGTTATTCTCCCAGGCTGGCATATCACAAACCCGTTTACATTTAGACTATGATGCCGTAGATACTGTTACTAATTTCACGACAATAGTGGATAAACTAAAATCCCAAGGTATTACAAGTATTTATTTAGTTACCTCCGATGACCATATGCGTCGCGCTATAGTTATCGGCCAAATTATTTTGGGTAGTAGGGGCATTACTTTTAAACCCCTACCAGTTCCCTCTGGGCGATCGCCCGAACCTATCGAAAAAGCTATCCGAGATGGAATTAGAGGAATTCTTTGGTTAACTACCGGTTATACGGGAGCCAATTTTATCCATCAATTATCCCCTTGAGTTTCCACAAGTTCTTGGATTAAAACAAAAGGCTGTACTATCAAAGCATTAAACTTTTTAGTATCGTCACTATTCCAAATCGACAATTGTTCTGCTGAAGGTTTATAAATAAGTTCTTGGTTCATCCAGTCTTGCACAGAAGATGTATTATCAGAAGCGATCGCTTCTCCCACATCGAGCAAATTCAATTTTTGGTCTATAATTACTACAGAATCACGTTTAACATGGGGTACTAACCAGTTCCATTCAGCCACATCCAAATTTTCAGCTAATTGTTCTCTAATATCTTGCATTTTCTTTTTAAGTAAATTTACCTCAAGGTTGGTTGAAGACCTGTACTCTCCATCCCCCCCTAACCCCCATGAGGGGAGCGTCGTATGGTAAAACCAATCAATATTGTGGTTTTTACAGAGGGTTTGCTATTATACACAGAATAAGGCTGCTGGACTAACAGTGTCTAGGGGAGCCGTCGGATTGCCGACCTACTGTGGAGCGACCTTAAGACCAAAAAGAGGTTAAGCGGAGGTAGGTGCTATGAAACAGAAACCGCGCATCCTGAGGTAAGCAAATCCCGCGTTATCGCTCAAGCGCACCGTCGGGAGAATGTCAATAACGTCCTAAATCGTGCATTTTATTTATTATATCTGCACATTTCTGGCTGATTAATTCTAACTCTTCTTTTTTAGTTGATTTAGGAGGAGATATAACCTCTCCTATTCTTACAGTTATTGGTACAGAATTAGCCATCAAACCTTGACGGTTGACTGCATGAGTACCCCAAATACAAACTGGTAATAATGGTACTTTTGCCTTTGCCGCGATTAAAGCAGCACCCAATTTTGGCTCTGTAATTCTACCATCAGGAGTTCGAGTTCCCTGTAGAAAGATACCCGCAGCCCATCCTTCTGCTAAACTATTCATAGCGGAACGAATAGCACTTCGATCTGCCGATCCTCTTTTTACAGGATAAGCACCATACAGAGTAATTATCTGCTTCAAAATTGGCACTTCAAATAATTCCTCCTTTGCCATATAAGCAACTGGTCTTCTGACAGAAACAGATACAATTGGAGGGTCTAGATCGCTAGCATGGTTACTAACTATGATTAAAGGTCCTTGTTGTGGAACATTTTCGACGCCATAAATATTACTCCGAAAGTAAAAACGAAGTATTGGAACTATTACTGACCATTTTAATAAACGATAAAGAACTAAATTCTTGACTGGTTCACGATTTCTAGTCACAGGATTTTATCTGAATTTTAAGTAAGTCATTTCACAATATAGCCTATAGCATTTTTTGGTACAGTTGTGCAGAAAATATTTGTATAATTTAGGGTAGACCTAACCGGGAATTGTGAACAGGAATAATAATTTTACGCTTTATTATTTATTGGAGGATTTTTGACAAATCTTGCACAGATTACTGTATCAGTTTTTCGATCCTGATGCTAAAAAAACTAATTCATTTCAAAGGTACAAAATCTACCTGTTGTACAAAATTTTGACCTTGGTTTGACACAGCAAATTCCAGAAATTTTTTTACTGCTAAACTTGTTTTGTTTGGTACTGCTAAAAATATGTGGCGAGTGAGGGGATAATTATAATTATTAATAGTAGCTCGATTGACAGGTGAAATTCCGTTAATTGGTACAATTCTAACTGTAGTTTGATTTTTGGCCTGAGCTATTGTGGTGTAGCTAATTCCATTAGTTTTCAACTCTCGTAAAATTGGAGTTGTAACATCTCTTTTATATGTAATAAAGTTAGCACTATTTGGAGCAAAAGATTCTCCTAACAAGACAAAATCTTGGAAGAAATTGTAACTACCACTTTTGGAAGAACGATTGATAACTTTAATCGGTAAATTATCACCACCTACTTCTAACCAATTAGTAATTTTTCCCTGATAAATATCTTTTAGTTGGTCTAATGTTAAGCCTCCTTTGTAGGGATTATTTATTCCTACTACTATCACCAAAGCATCTTTAGCAATAGGAATTAATTTTATATTTTCCAGAGCTTCTTCTGGTTGTAATGGGCGAGATATTGCTGCTATTTGTACTTGATTTGTCAGTAAATTTTTAATGCCTTGATTAGAACCATTTGGCATACCTTCAGGTACTCCATAAGTGACAGGAATACTAGGATATTTTTGTTCATAAGCATTTTCTAGTATCTTGATTAACTTAACCATTGTGACACTACCATCTATTGCTAATACATTAGGATTTGGTAAAGAAATGTCTAGGTTAGAAACTATTTGATTAGCTTCTTCCAGCAAACTTAGTTTTCCTGTTGGATTATTAACTATCTTATTATTAGTATTCTGTAATTTATTTTGATTCAATAAAAACCAATACCCTCCTCCACCTAATAGGATAAATAATAGAATAAAAACAATTGCTAGTAGTCCGCTACTTTTAGTCATAATTATTTGGCTTAGATTCATATTAAGGCGGGCATTGTAATTTAAATATGGCAAAATTATCTGCTGTAGAGCGACTGCTGACCTGTAAATTATAAATTTTTACTCTTTTTCAAGTATTAAATAATAAACATTCAGTCGTCAGTTATCACCCATCAGCTAATCCTAAATTCAAAAAGAATAGTTGCATAATTAAAAAAAATAGGTAAGTATTCAGCTAGCTCCCATTCAGCATTCAGATGCATGAAAAAATCAAACAACTACTTCACTAGACCGCTAATTACTTCTTTCTTGATAACTTTTAATTCTCTTTGAAGACTAATTTCTTGTTCAGTGTAATAATCAATTAATAACTCATAGCTGTTAGCTGACGGCTGAATACTTACAAAAATACTTACATAATTAATCTGTTAATTCTGAAATATCTTCTCAAAATCAAGATTACCGAAAAATTCAGGTTTAAAGTCTCCCTAGTAAAAGGGAAAAAGCAGTCGTTTGCGCACTATTCTGTAGGATGGCATGGATGGGTTACCTAACCATATCCAATCTCCCCTTGAAAAGAAAAACATTTCCTTTTTAACCAATCCTTCTATTACAGAAGAGTTCATTAATGGATAATGGATAATTACCTCTCCCTTTTAGGGAGAGGATTGACCAA
>NZ_JBNHEP010000290.1:0-8074 GCF_050015995.1 Dapis brunnea BLCC-M229
CTGTCTCCTGACTCCTTGCTAAATTTATGAAGATACCTTCAGGGGTTCTATAGCATCAATTATTTGATTTCATATTATAGAGGCGGGTTGAGATCAAAATCTCAGGTGTTTCAAATTTAATCTTTATAATACCCGCCCCATAACCTTGATGATGAATCAGGATAATTTCAAAGATATTCTATCCTAGATTTTGCTTACGCTTGCGAACTACAGTGGCACCTAAACCGCTCATCGCTAATAAACCAAGAATAGATGTAGGTTCAGGAGTAGTCTTTACAGCAATAGCATCAATGTCAAAACCATTGCCATCGTTTACTGCATTACCACCAGGATTGGTTATAGAAGTTGTATCAGTAATCTTGAGGAATTTATACATTCCACCTACATCAATATGGTCGGTCATTGCTTCGTCATTGAGTATATTGTCAGCAACAATAACATTAAAATCACCACTTAAATCATTACCCACAGCAACTGTTACAGTTTCTTGCCAATCTTGGCGATTAACCAGAGTCGTTTCCCAGAGTTTAAAACTATTGAACTTTTTACCACCAAATCCAAAGATGAGTGATTCACCCAAATCCATACTGTAGAATTTCTCATCTGGAGGAGTCAATGCGTTGTCAACATCAAATCTGTCTCCGAGATTTCCATCTCCCAAAGGATTTCCACTCATATCATAAACCTCTGAAGCAAAAGTTGCTGCCATAGCTGGAGTTGCAGCAAAACCAACAACACCACTCGCGATCAAAGCTGCAAAAGCTGAAATTTTGGAAAAATTCATAATTACCTACCTGATTTTAGTTAATAGTTTTCAATTGTTGAATAGTCAGAATATTCAATTAATAGACCAGTTTATTTATACAAATTACTACTCTCAAACCCTGGTCTTATTAATTTGTCTTTAGTCGTATACACTGCCTAAAATTTAGGTTTGATTTCAATTTAGGTTTGATTTCAATTTAATTTGTATCCGTAATAGAGGCGGGTTGAGATCAAAATCTCAGGTGTTTCAAATTTAATCTTTATAATACCCGCCCCATAACCTTGATGATGAATCAGGATAATTTCAAAGATATTCTATCCTAGATTTTGCTTACGCTTGCGAACTACAGTGGCACCTAAACCGCTCATCGCTAATAAACCAAGAATAGATGTAGGTTCAGGAGTAGTCTTTACAGCAATAGCATCAATGTCAAAACCATTGCCATCGTTTACTGCATTACCACCAGGATTGGTTATAGAAGTTGTATCAGTAATCTTGAGGAATTTATACATTCCACCTACATCAATATGGTCGGTCATTGCTTCGTCATTGAGTATATTGTCAGCAACAATAACATTAAAATCACCACTTAAATCATTACCCACAGCAACTGTTACAGTTTCTTGCCAATCTTGGCGATTAACCAGAGTCGTTTCCCAGAGTTTAAAACTATTGAACTTTTTACCACCAAATCCAAAGATGAGTGATTCACCCAAATCCATACTGTAGAATTTCTCATCTGGAGGAGTCAATGCGTTGTCAACATCAAATCTGTCTCCGAGATTTCCATCTCCCAAAGGATTTCCACTCATATCATAAACCTCTGAAGCAAAAGTTGCTGCCATAGCTGGAGTTGCAGCAAAACCAACAACACCACTCGCGATCAAAGCTGCAAAAGCTGAAATTTTGGAAAAATTCATAATTACCTACCTGATTTTAGTTAATAGTTTTCAATTGTTGAATAGTCAGAATATTCAATTAATAGACCAGTTTATTTATACAAATTACTACTCTCAAACCCTGGTCTTATTAATTTGTCTTTAGTCGTATACACTGCCTAAAATTTAGGTTTGATTTCAATTTAGGTTTGATTTCAATTTAATTTGTATCCGTATCTGTAAAACAATATAGCAAGGAATTATGACAGACTCTATATGTTTTCACTGATCTTCATCAGATCTTTAAAAAAATACGGCTTTTTGTAGTTATTAATACAGTTTTATTTAAAGCTTCAATGAAGTTAATATTTTTTTTCCGGACAATAACTATATATCTGGTATAATTAAAATTTTTTTTTGTAGTTATTAATACAGTTTTATTTAAAGATTCAATGAAGTTAATATTTTTTTTCGGATAGTAACTATATATCTGGTATAATCAAATTTTTTTATAATAAAGCGTTTTGGCCTATCAAATTTTTTGATGGACAGGATTTACGGGTAGTGGGTCAAGGAACTGTGGGAATGTTCATTAATGGATAATGTGGATAATGGATAATGAATAATGGATAATTACCTCTCCCTAAAACGGATTGGATTGACTAAAAGGAAAAAATTTATTTTCTTGGTCGATTGGATATGGCGTTAGCGGAGCGGCTCTGTTAAGAGCGGGAGACCTCGCCATCCCATCCTTCGGAATGCTCCGCAAACGACCGCTTTTTCCCCTTGAAAGGGGAGGCTTTCAACCTAAATTATTTAATTATTTAATTATTAATGATTCGCTAAAAGTAAGAATTGTCCCTAAATAGTCTCTATAACTTATGCAATGTCTTCTGTGTGGCCATCACAAAGTTCACAAGCATGGAAAAACTAGCAAAGACAGTCAAAAATACTGCTGTCCCTAATGCCAGCAAACTTTCACCGAGACTTTTGATACCCTAGACTTCTTCCAGAAGTCAGGGAATAGGGAATAGGGAATAGGGAATAGGGGGAATGAAATTGTTGATTTTAGATCTTGAATTGATTTAATTAAAACTTTTGCAAGAGGTCTCCTGTACTATCAACGACAAATTGGACCTGAGAAAATGCAAATGGGTCTACAGGTTCATGTTGAGGGCAGCAGTTTAAAAGGAATTGGTCGAACAGTTAATAAGTGCCTATAATATAGTAGACCTCTCCAAAAATAAAAAATAAAATCAATTCTTATCTATAAATTATCAATTACTCCCCTCCTGGGAGGGGTTAGGGGTGGGTTCGCTGTTCCCTGTTAAGTGTTAAGTGTTCCCTCTTTTCTGGAGATGTCTAGTGATTAGTTTAATCAGAGCAGCCGCTGAAAAAGGACAAATGATTCATAATGCTCATGTGCAGTAATTTTGACACCTCACAAATCAGTAGTGATGAGTTCTGGTCATTTTTCCAAAAAAACAGAAACAGTGCTAATGTCTAGAATTGATGGAAGGTGATTGTTGGATTGGCATGAGGAAAGGATCCAGAACGCTGATTAATTCTGGCTGCCAGAGTAGTTCATTAATGGATAATGGATAATTGATAATTGATAATTACCTCTGGTTAAAACTGAGAGGATTGAATATAAGGAATATTGTCTTTGTTTTCCCCTATCCAAGGGGAGGCTTCAAGGCGCGAATTATTTAATTATTAATTATTAATTATTAATTCTTCGGTAATTAGTAAGTTCAGGTCAATAGAATTTTAATGTTTATTAGGTCAAAAAAATACTTTACACACAGGTTTTAAGTAAAAACACAGAAGAAACTCTACAACTTGACTGACAACCTTCACAAAAACTTTACTTCATTTACCTGAATCTTGACAAAAACTTTACCTAATATGAATCATTATTGTTTATAATAAGGGTGTAAAGATTGACAAGGCTTTTTAAAGAAGCGATCGTCTAACTATGGTTGATTTTCGATTTCATAACATGGAGCCGGAAGATAATATTTCCTCAAACTTTTCTGAACCAGCTAAAAGATTACTTTAAAAAAAACAACAATGGCTAAGATAGACACAAACCAGAAACTCATACCTACAACCACAACTTGCACTACTATCAATACCAATACAAGTAAAGCCAAAACAAGCACTATTAAATACGATTTTGAGGTGTCCCCTTATCGAGGAGAATTAACAGAGAAAAACTATTACGGTTCTTTCAGTTTCAATTGCTCGGAATTAACTCGAAAGGGTGTAGAGTTCATCAAAATTGATAACTTTGACTTTAGATTTTTGGGTATTGACTATGGCAAAACTGATTTATTATTTGCAGAAGCCGTATTTAGGGACGGTGATTTTCTGGGATTAACTGCTAGTGGCGCAGATTTCTCTTTTATCTGTGGATTTTTCAACTTGTCTGAGGCATCTTTTGCTTACAATGTTAACTCCAGTTTTGGGGCAGCAAATGTGACATTCTCTTTAAGGCAAGTTACTAATGACAACTTTGCAACAGTCTTTGCTCCTGAACCTAGCATTCTGATGAAAGTTGTAGTATGATTTGATCTTACAGCACTCACTAATTTTTTGTAGAGAATTTCAGTCGCCTTACTCCGAATCTTTGCTCTCATTTTCTTAATAGATTTGCCTGTATTTTTTTCGCGATCGTAAATTTTACCTAAATGTTGTGCTATGGGTTGATTCTTCTACTAATTGGCTCAACCCTAGTAAAGCACTAAGTCCAGAAAGCATTCATGGCAAGTACACAACCAGACCTGTGATGATTTTTTTTAGAGCCACTCCAGTCCCTGGACGGAACTACTCCTAAAATTTTACTTGATCCAACCTACAGTATTGTAACTAATTATCTAATCAAAAAAATACCTGCAATAACTGCTAAAGGTTTATACTAAACATCATAAATTATGTTGCCCACTGACTTACTTTCTCATCGTCAAACCGGAGAAACAATTATTCCTCAAAAGCTGAAAATAGATGCCAAAAATTTAAGCATTGCCACAGAAATGATTAATTGTTTCCAAGAAACATTGGGAAAAACTCAAGGAGAACTGGATAAAAGTTTACAATCAATTGAAGGAGATGACCCTAACTATCGTCTTAAACGAGGATTAGCACATATCCTCAAAGGCAGTTTTTCTACCTTTGAAATTATCAGTCCTCTTGAACCGATAGAATTAAGAAATCGTGTTTTTGCTGTTGCTTCAGAAGTTGTTCCTAGTGTCAAATCAACAGAATTAACTTTAGAAAATTTAGCAACTAAATTAAGTCAAGAATTAAACCGAGAAGTTGTACCTGATGAAATTAAAAAAGGTCTCTATGCAGACTTGCAAGAAAATCGGATTTTAACTCAATTTGATGCCCCCAGACCAGAAGCATTATTACATAGATATAACCTTTCCCAAGTTCAAGGTATTTTTTATAAAGCTAGTCACATTGAATTAAATGCCCATCGCAACGATCCCGGAGAATATAAACTGTTATTTAGGTATGTAAAATTATTTCAATTAATGACTTATATTGAAGGAGATGCTGACCAAGGTTTTACTCTCACAATAGATGGTCCCTATAGTTTATTTAAACCTAGCACTCGTTATGGTTTAGCATTAGCAAAAATGTTGCCTGCATTATTACACGTTACTAAATGGAGTTTACACGCAACTTTACAAAATCGTGACCCCTATACTGGAGCATGGAAAACAGGCAGATTTAGTCTTAATTCTGATTGTGATTTAGTAAGTCATTATCCGCCAGGAAAGCCTTATGATAGTATGTTAGAAGCATCATTTGCAGAACGTTGGGCTAAGTCAAAAACTGAGTGGAAATTAGAAAGAGAAGTTGATTTAATTCCAATTCCTGGTAGTGTGATGATTCCTGATTTTCGACTGGTTCATCCTAATGGAGAATCATATTTATTAGAAATAATTGGATATTGGCGACCGGAATATTTAAAAAAGAAATTTGCTCAGGTGCGAAGTGCTGAATGTGATAATTTAATATTGGCTATTTCTGAACGATTAAATTTAGAAAAAGCGGGTGTAAAAGTTAAAGATGTACCAGTACCTATTGTGTGGTTTAAGGATAAGTTATTACCTAAGTCGGTATTAGAAATTTTAAATTCCTCTTACAAGACTTACTAATTTTTTATATAGAATTTCAGCTTTGAGGGTAAAAATCAACGATCTTAGAGAGGTAGCTATCGCTCCCCAAAAGATAGTTATAGTAAGCGTTTGACTATTTTCGGAGATGTCTATTTCATGTGCTAAAGCCCTACTACAAACAAAAATTTTTTGATCGCTAATTATTCGGACATGATATTACAAGGGAATTAATTCAGAAAAATTCACTAATAATTGTTCATTATCTAACTCATCCCCTAAACGTGCTGGTGAAAAATGTATTTGAATACCCCGCAACTTTTCTTGATAATGCAAATTAATCAAAGCTTTTAATGCCTGAGTCATCGCTCCCATACTCGCCAGGTCAGTTTCAATGTCTGGCACTTCTCCCTCGAACGCAACTGTTATCATTACCACTAAATTACCAGTGGGAGGCAAAGTTAAAGGTTCGTTATTTTCCCCGTAGTCTTCACCTTCCCCAGAACTTAGGTAGCGTTGGGCAGAGTCTGTAAACAATTCATCAAAAAAGTCTCCCGCTTCTCCTTCATTCCAAATAACATCACCTTCGTTAGCTGCCGACTGCCAATAGATATTATATTCTAAGAGACTTTGACAGACCTCAACAAGTCTTTCCCCCACTACTTCCAAGTCTCCTTCTGATGCAACCGCTTCCCTAACAGCTGTATTCAAAACACCCAATAAAGGCGTTACCTCTGAACCCGCTAAGTGAATGAATAAACGAGAGACAACAAATCTCGTTTTACCTGTAAATTTTTTGAAGTTATCTTGCCAAGAACCCATAATTTTACCTGCTAATTAATTAAGTCAAAAGTCAAAAGTTAGAAAAATGGTGGTGGTGCATTGTAATGGTCGTGCATTGTCCGGCAATGTTTATTAGGAGGCACCGCACTAGGAGCATCTTGCTCTCGTACCAGGTACTCCTTTTTGCTGTATACCATTACGCGAGCAGGACTACCAGAAAAATTTATTATTTCTATATAGTAATTGTATTTTACTTTCAATTTTTATATCATGTGCGTCTTCAAGGAGTAGCTCCGCTTACGAATAATTAGTTATCAAAAAATCTTTGTTTGTAGTGGACCGAAACATCTAAAAATAGTGGATTATATCACCGGGGGCGGGTTCATCTGATTTTAGGTTAAGACTCATTAATTTAATGCAGAACCTGCCCCTACTATTGCAATATTTTAGGTGTGTCACGCCGATAGTTGTGCTTACCACCCCCGATATACCTCGCAGTACTAAATCCCAACTACAAACTACTAATTTTTACTTCTGAATTCTGAATTCTGAATTTAAGAAGGTGTTAAACGTTTCCTCATAGATTCTGCACGTCTTTTTGCAGTATCATTTTTTGAGTCATATTTCAGTGCTGACTCATAAGCTTCTAAAGCTTGGGCAGTTAATTTTTTCTTCTCATAAGCATGACCCAAATTATTATAAGCTGTCACATAGTTAGGAGCTATTTTTAATGCTTCTTTATACTGCCTAATTGAAATATCATATTGGTCTTGAGCGAAATAAGCAAAACCCAGAGCATTGTAAATTTTCGGAAAATCCTCTAAATTCTCTTCCTCTTTTAATCTTAGAGCTTTTTGAAATAATTCAACTGCTTGAACATATAATTTTTTTTCTAAATATATACTAGCAAGCTGATAATATTCATCTACTGTTCCTTGTTCTTTTGTCAGTTTATTTTTCAACTTAGAAAGCTGACTTTCTGTTTTCCTCGTCTTGGTAATCTGACGGATAATAAATATAGCTGTTATAGACAATAATATTAGCAGTATTAATAAGTATAAAACTGGTAGAGTGTTATCCATAATCTTTACCCAGGATTAATTTTAATTTTATTCATAGAATAACAGCTTTCCTTTCCACTTCACTGTGTCTTAATACTATTTTTTAAAATAAAGCTGAGAGCTGACCCCTAATAGCTGTTTCGCTGCCTATTCATATCGCGCAACATTCCCCAGGAAATGCTTACCAAAAAATTAAGGTATAAAGCCTCTCCATTCATGGAGAAAAAGCGGTCGTTTGCGGAGCAGTCCGTTAGGATGGGATGGCGAGGTCTCCTCGCCATATCCAATCGACCAAGAGAGCGGTCGTTTGCGGAGCATGACCTAGGATGGGATGGATGGGTTACCTAACCATATCCAATCGACCAAGAGAAGAAAAAAAATTCCTTTGAGCAAAATCCTATCTGTTAAGTAGGTAGGCACGAATAAACATCACTATGTAACGAAATGTTAAAGCAGTTG
>NZ_JBNHEP010000291.1:0-12303 GCF_050015995.1 Dapis brunnea BLCC-M229
TTGCTACAGCAAGTTATGACAAAACCGCCCGCCTCTGGGATGCTGAGACTGGCAAAGAATTAGCTACTCTCAACCACCGGCGCCAGGTAAATGCAGTAGCTTTTAGCTCCGACGGTAAAACCATTGCTACAGCAAGTTATGACAAAACCGCCCGCCTCTGGGATGCTGAGACTGGCAAAGAATTAGCTACTCTCAACCACCGGCGCCAGGTAAATGCAGTAGCTTTTAGCTCCGACGGTAAAACCATTGCTACAGCAAGTTATGACAAAACCGCCCGCCTCTGGGATGCTGAGACTGGCAATGAATTAGCTACTCTCAACCACGAGGGTGAGGTAAAAGCAGTGGCTTTTAGCTCGGACGGTAAAACCATTGCTACTGCAAGTGCTGACAAAACCGCCCGCCTCTGGAATGCTGAGACTGGCAATGAATTAGCTACTCTCAACCACGAGGGTGAGGTAAAAGCAGTGGCTTTTAGCTCGGACGGTAAAACCATTGCTACTGCAAGTGCTGACAAAACCGCCCGCCTCTGGAATGCCGATACTGGGAAAGTATTAGCTACTCTCAACCACGAGAACTGGGTAATGGCAGTAGCATTTAGCTCCGACGGTAAAACCATTGCTACTGCAAGTGATGACAAAACCGCCCGCCTCTGGGATGCTGAGACTGACAATGAATTAGCTACTCTCAACCACAAGTCCGGGGTAAATGCAGTAGCATTTAGCTCCGACGGTAAAACCATTGCTACTGCAAGTTATGACAGTACCACCCGCCTCTGGGATGCTGAGACTGGCAATGAATTAGCTACTCTCAACCGCAAGTCCGGGGTAAATGCAGTAGCACTTAGCTCCGACGGTAAAACCATTGCTACAAGTTCTGCCAAAACCGTCCGCCTCTGGGATGCTGAGACTGGCAATGAATTAGCTACTCTCAACCACGAGGGTTTGGTAAGAGCAGTAGCATTTAGCTCCGACGGTAAAACCATTGCTACTGCAAGTGGTGATACCGCCAGCCTCTGGGATGCTACCACCGGCAAAGAATTAGCTACTCTCAACCACGAGGACAGGGTAATAGCAGTAGCATTTAGCTCTGACGGCAAAACCATTGCTACAGCAAGTTATGACAAAACCGCCCGCCTCTGGGATGCTGAGACTGGCAAAGAATTAGCTACTCTCAACCACAAGTCCTCGGTAAAAGCAGTAGCATTTAGCTCCGACGGTAAAACCATTGCTACTGCAAGTGGCTATACCGCCCGCCTCTGGAATGCTGAGACTGGCAAAGAATTAGCTACTCTCAACCACAAGGGCGGGGTAAATGCAGTAGCTTTTAGCTCCGACGGTAAAACCATTGCTACTGCAAGTGGCTATACCGCCCGCCTCTGGAATGCTGAGACTGGCAAAGAATTAGCTACTCTCAACCACGAGGGTGAGGTAAAAGCAGTAGCTTTTAGCTCAGACGGCAAAACCATTGCTACAGCTAGTCGTGACAAAACCGCCCGCCTCTGGGATGCTGAGACTGGCAATGAATTAGCTACTCTCAACCACCAGGAATGGGTAAATGCAGTAGCATTTAGCTCCGACGGTAAAACCATTGCTACAGTTAGTCGTGACAAAACCGCCCACCTACATTGGGCAACGCCAGAAGGTTTAATTACAGAAGCTTGTCGTCGCCTCATTCGGAATTTAACAGCAGAGGAGTGGCAGCGGTATATGAACAGTGGGTTGGATCAATATGAGAGAACTTGTGAGGAACTTCCGGTTCATCGTAGTTTAATTGCAGAAGCTGAAAAGCTGGCAAAAACAGGAGAAAAAGAAGACATAAAAGCAGCAGTTTCTATCTTGAAACGCGCCCAAGAATTGGATGGGGAAATTGACCTCGATCCTGATACAGAAACTATAGAAAAAGACCCCGAAATTGTGGTGAATAAATTCTTTGCTACTGGCAAAGTAGCAAAGGCAAAAAAATTAGCAAAACGGGGAAAAATAGAAGAGGCAATTAGTCTTTATGATGAAGCACAAAAATTAGATTCAGAGTTAGAAATAGCTGCTAATGATTGGGCAGAATTATGTAGGTATGGCAGCTTAAATAATCGGGCTCAAGATGTGATATTTGCCTGTGAAAAAGCTGTTAAATTGAGTCCTGATGATGGTAGTATTCGGCGTAGTCGTGGTTTAGCAAAGGCATTAACTGGGGATTATCAGGGAGCGATTGATGATTTTCAAGTATATGTAAATTCGGTGGGAGATGGGGAGGAAAAGGCAAAAGTTGAAGGTTGGATAGAGACTTTGAAAAAAGGTGAAAATTCGATTACTGAGGAGGTATTGGAGGAATTGAAAAATTAGTCCATTAGAGTGCGTTTTTTATAAACCAGATTCTGTAATAACACCCCGTTTTGTAATACCAATTCCCAAAAATAATGCAAGACCTGGGATAAAACTTCAGTTATTAAGTAATTAAACTAAGGTAATTACTTTTTTGTTAGTTTGAGCAAGTTTAACATTAATTAGGGCTTGCGCTCAAAAGTCTTATGGGTTTGGGTAGGAGTCAGGAGACAGGAGACAACCCACCCCTAACCCCTCCCAGGAGGGGAAGACAGGAGAAATGGGAATTATAGAGTAGGTAGGAGTAAGAATTGTCACTCAAATTTTTCCCCCAAGTCTTGTCAAGATTATCACATTTTTACCTTAAGGGAGCAAAAAATAGGCACTTTTTTCGTATTTTAAAGAAGAGGTAATTATTAATTATTAATTATTAATTATTAATTGTTGAATTCTCCCCTACTCCCCTACTTCAATCAAATGTAGAAAAGTTTTTGAGAAATGGTATAAGACGAAATGTTTTTAGAGGATTACTCAAAATTCCCATAACAAAAACCACTTCCAACTTCATTTTTAGGATTGCTTAGATATATATTTTCTGAAAAACCAGACTAATATACTGACACTCAAAATTACTATGAATTTGAATATCAATGTATTTTCACAAACAAAAGATTCCTTAGAAAGAATTAATTCACATTGTCTTCTGGCATCATTATCCATAATAGTAACAATAGTCACTCCTGTACCTACCACAGTAATTAATTCTTGAAAGTTACGATCGCTCTTAGCTTTTTCTATTTCTACTTGGCTGCGGATAGCGTTAATATTACCTTCTAATAATTGTAATCCCTGGTCAAAATTTTTTACATCTCTTGTGATTTGCAAAAGATATTTTTCATTAACTAATTTACTAAAGTCTTCAAAAAATGCGATTGAGGTTTTATTGACAGCGATCTTTTCTCTAGCTTTTTTCTGGAGAGTTTGTAATCTTTTGTCGTAATTACTTAAATTTATTTCTATTGTGCCTTGTTGAAATTTTAAATTGTTTATATTTTGGGTATATTGATTGATGAGAATTTGGAATTGACTCAAAATATCACTAATTTGTTCCAACTTATTAGCTTTTCTATTTCCTCTAGTAAGATTTGCTTCTATAGATTTAATTATTGTCTGAATTTGACTAAATTTATCTTTAATTTGATTGCTTAAAATGCGAGTTTGTCCGTAAGACCAAACAATTTTATGGTGATAATAAAACAACCGCATCCAGTCTACATAAAATTTACTTAACTTGTAAAATGTTGCTTGGTCTGGATAAATAGCAATAATAATATGTTGATTTTGAACAACAGTAATAATTTCTTTGTCTGTTAATTTTACAGTCTGTTGTTTTAAGCTACTGTCAGAATATTCAAAAATCGTTGCTCCGATAAATTCACCTTTGCTTTCATATTCTATATCTTTGGCATTGGGAAAAATTGCTTTATAAGATTCTTGGGAAATTTTTTCTATTTCTTGTGGGGTTATTTCTGAGGAATTGGGTAGGTAGGTGGATAGCATCCAGCTCTGACCTAATGTAGCATTATTTCCTCCTAATTTTTGTTGAATTTTTGCTTTTAATTCGCCAAAATATTCTGGTGTTTTTTTGTCCGGTGTAGCAACTTCTAATAATAATCCATAACTATCTCCTAATCTTACTGGATAGTAATAACCATCTTCTCCAGAACTATTAGGATCTAAGGGAGCATAAGTAGATTTGAGCAGGTGAATATATTCTACCTCTATATCTTGGTTATTTTCTTGTCCGTCTTGTTGTAATTTTTCCTGAACAGTTTGATGGAATTTTTGATAAAAATATTGGCGTTTGTGTTCTATGTCTTTTTTATCATCACCAAGACTGTTTCTCAAGTCATAGAGAAATAAGTCAATAGTGGGATTAACAATATCGGTCATATTTGTAGTTATTAATATAGTTGTAGTGGCGTGTCAAGCTTGAAAATGTGGGTTAAAAAACTTAATCCCCCAACCCCCTTCCCTGCAAGGGAAGGGGGAGTAGTCCCCTCTCCTCGCAGGAGAGGGGTTAGGGGAGAGGTCTTCTAGGTTGCTCGCTCCTAACCCATAATTTTAGTCTAGACACACCAGTAGGTTAGGTTACTTATAATTTAATTGGGAGGGGGGCTGAGAAAGTAATTATTTTGGTTGATTCAATTATTACCCCCCGTGGCAATCTTTTCTAGAAAAATGAATAAGGTTAATTTGTTTTATTACCGCCTTGCCATGACAAAAGTAGTTCTGAACTGTCATTGGGAGGGGGGTTGAGAAAGTAATTATTTTAGTTAACTTAATTATTACCCCCCGTGGCAATCTTTTCTAGAAAAATGAATAAGGTTAATTTGTTTTATTACCGCCTTGCCATGACAAAAGTAGTTCTGAACTGTCATTGGGAGGGGGGTTGAGAAAGTAATTATTTTAGTTAACTTAATTATTACCCCCCGTGGCAATCTTTTCTAGAAAAATGAATAAGGTTAATTTGTTTTATTCCCACCTCACCATGATAAAAGTAGTTCTGAAATGTCATTGGGAGGGGGGTTGAGAAAGTAATTATTTTAGTTTATTCAATTATTACCCCCCGTGGCAATCTTTTCTAGAAAAATTAATTGGGAAATTGCGTCGGCTCAAAATATACTTTCCCCGAAAGGTTAATTTGTTTGATTCCCGCCTCGCAATGACAACAGGTAATTATTAATTATTAATTGTTAATTATTAATTCTTGAACCCCCGTGGCAATCTTTTCTAGAAAAATTAATTGGGAAATTGCGTCGGCTCAAAATATACTTTCCCCGAAAGGTTAATTTGTTTGATTCCCGCCTCGCAATGACATTAGATAAATCTGCCCCATCCCAACTACACAAATTATTTATTGTCTGACTACTTCTGATCAATTAAATTCAATAATTTATCAAACTTACTAATCTGTTTAACTGTTTCTGATGGCTCTGGTGATGAGATAATTTGGATAGCTGCATTGGTAATTTCATTGCTTTGAAAATCGGACATATTAACATCAGGAATAGGACGTTCTAGAGGTTGATTTTCCTCTGTCGGGATAAGTGTTTTCATCTCTTCGGTATTAGGAATTAAATTTTGAGGAATATTATCAATTTTTTCTAGCTTGGAATTAATCTTTTGAAAGACTTGATTGAGAGATGGGTTGTTGTTAATTATTTCCATTAGGCTTGGTTCAATATCTTCTTCCCAAGCGCTAGGGTCAAGAGATAATTGTTGACCGGCAATATAAAGGTTCTCTTTTTCCTCTGAATTGAGGGGAATGTCTAACTCTTTAATTGCTAGTAACATGGATAATAAGAATTTGTTCGCTGAATCTTTCATTTTGTATCTCCCTGATTTGCTGATTGCTTTCTGTAGTTTTAGATGACTTTAGTTATCGATCTTGATTAGATTCTTGTTTAATATATCTAGATACAATCCCTGATTAATACGAAAACCTAGTTTGGTAATTAAATCATCTATTAATGGCTGAATATTAGTCTTCCTTGTTTAGCAATTAACAATATACCTAAAATACCAATGATATTCAACCTTAAACTAATGTTTTTTTCTACCTGGGTTTTCATCTATGATTACTAATTCGGAAGCCAAAGAAACTGCCAAAGCTATTGTTTCTAATTCTCCTCAATGTAATTCATTTTTTAACTCTTCCAATAATAACTGATTTTTAACTCATGTTTTTCTATCTAGGATAAAGTTTAAACAGTGAAGTCCTTCGGTAAGTTTTGGTCGGGTTGAGTTAGAATTAATTTTTAGTTTTTGTTTAAATAAATTTCTTTATTACCCACTACTGCTAGATATAGTGTATAAATTCCTGGTTTTTCCTAGTAAACCCACTATCATTAGTGTAATTGCATAAATTATGACATATTTGATTTCTGAATAGTTCTCATCTTCTTAAGTAGGGTACAATCTAGTGGTTGTTTGTCAGTTGTACTTAGACATTTTCTGGTAACGTCAAAGTCAGTCTGGATAAGGGAATTAAGTTGATCCCCTAAAAATACCTAAAACCCTTGCTTCCATACGGATTTATACATTTTTGACGTAAAAGCTTTTGCCCATCTATATTTGAGCCTGTTTTCTGGTTATATTTTTTTAAGTCCCATTGGTATAGTAGGATATAGATAAATTTACTTAAATTATCCCTTTTTCAGAGGAGATTTAGGATTAAAATATTACCTCAATCACTGGAAAAATACTGTAATTTTTTTTTATAAACCTTTTAAATAATCAATATAATTAATAATCATGAATAGAGAAGCATTAGTTGTTGGAATTAATTCTTATCCATTTCTCAAAAAACAGAAGCCTGGAGATTTAAACCTCAAAGCACCCGTAAAAGATGCTGAAGCTATAGCCGAAATGTTAGAAAAATACGGCAAGTTTCATGTCCAACGTTTACCTAAAACTTATAACGAAGAAGGTCAAGCTAGATTTGTTCCTAATGGTCTTGTCAAAGTTAATGACCTGGAAAAAAGGATTATTAATTTATTTAATCCTCCATCAAAAAATGAAGTTCCTGATGTGGCTTTACTCTTCTTTGCCGGACATGGTTATTTAAAAGAAAAAGGAGGAATTCAAGAAGGATTTTTAGCTACCAGTGATGCTCAACTTAAAAAGGAGAAATATGGTATTTCTTTAAACTGGTTAAAAGAATTATTAAAAAATAGTCCAGTCAAAACACAAATAGTTTGGTTAGACTGTTGTTTTAGTGGAGAATTTTTGAATTTTCAAGAGGCTGACCCTGGTAGTGGAAAACAAGTAAGTCGCTGTTTTATTACTGCTGCTCGTTCCTTTGAAACAAGTGTAGAACAAATAGACGGAGAACAGGGTGTTTTTACCGCTAGATTACTCAAAGGTTTAAATCCAGAAAATTCGATTGATGGTTGGGTTACTAACTATATATTGGCAGATTCTATTAAAAAGAATATGTTAAATACGGCTCAAGCTCCTGTATTTCATAATTCAGGAAATGCGATTATTCTGACTACCAATAGTCCGACTCAACCCGTAGATGAACGCTGGAAAAATACTCCTCCTTATCGTGCTCTATCTTATTTTACAGAAAAGGAAGAAGATGCGGTATTTTTTCATGGCAGAACAAGATTAACAGATGAATTAATTGACAAAGTAAGAACTAATAATTTTGTAGCAATATTAGGAGCATCTGGTAGTGGAAAATCATCCTTATTAAGAGCAGGTTTGTTATATCAATTGAAGCGGGGGCAGAAAACATCGGGAAGCGATCGGTGGCAATATCTAAATCCTTTTACTCCCACTTCAACTCCTCTGAAAAATCTGCAAAATACAATTAATATAGAAGAGGAAAAACCAGAAAATTTAAGCGAAAAATTAATCGACTTTATTCAGTCAGCAGAAGCCGAAAGAGTCATCATGGTAATCGACCAATTTGAAGAATCTTTTACCCTCTGCGAAACTCACGAAAAACGACTTGAATTTTTTGATTGTTTTTTAGAAGCAATCAAAAATGAAGCCATTCAAAAGAAATTTTGCTTAATCTTAGGAATGCGGGCAGACTTTCTCGACCAATGCTCAAAATATCCAGGGTTAGCAACTCAAATAAAAGAACATCAATTCTTAGTAACGCCTCTGGAAAAAGAGGAAATAGAGGAAGCAATAAAAAAACCATCCGAATTAGTAGCAATGGGAGTACAACCAGGATTAGTTGCGCAAATGACAGAAGACTTTTTGCGTAACCCTGGTAGTTTACCTCTCCTGCAATATACTCTGGATGTACTGTGGAAAGATGCCACTCAAGGAGAAGAGAAAACTAAATATTTAACTCTGGAAACTTATAGAAAATTGGGTGGAATTAAGGGTACTTTGACGAAGCGAGCTAATGAAGTTTTTGAAAGTCTAAATGAAGAGGAAAAGTCAGTTGCGAAACGGATATTTTTAGAATTAGTACAGCCTGGGGAAAAGCAAATAAATGCGGGAAAAATAACAGACACTCGTAGAAGAGTAATTTTAGAAAAATTGCCCAATGAACAACATAGTTTAGAGATGTTGTTAGAGGTAAGTGATAAATTAGCCGACCAAAATAATCGGTTAATTACTATAGATAAGTCAGAGGTAGGAACATTATTAGATGTGATTCACGAAGAATTAATTAGAAGTTGGGAAAAACTGAGGGGATGGGTAGAAGAATATCAAGAAGTTTTGCCGTTGGTAAGGAAAATAGAAGCTGATGCAATGGAATGGAAAAAACACGATAAAAAAGATGATTGGTTATGGCGAGAAGGGCAGTTAATGAAGGCAGAAGAATATATAGCCAAGTATGGGGAGATTGGTTTGTTGGATGGATTTGCTTATGAGTTTGTCAAAGCAAGTCAGGAGTTGAGAACTCGTTGGGAAGTTGAAGGGAAAGAACGGAAAAAAAGGGAGTTTATACAGGAGCAAAAAGCCAGGAGGTTAGCTCAAAGACGGAATCAAATTTTGGCTATTTCTTTGCTGTTTATGAGTGGGGTATCTGCTTTTGCTGTGATTCAGCAAAGAATAGCTAAACATAATAGTGAAGCATCCTTTGCTCGTCAGATGGCAGCAGAAGCAGAAGTCGCCATCGCTAACTGGAACTGGTACGATCGAGGTACTTTATTAGGACTCCAGTCAATGGTTACAGTTCAACAGCTGCACAAAAATAGGTATGTATGGTGGAGGAAAGCCGTCAATAAATTCTTAGGCGATCAGCCTTTATATATCCCCCAAAATGCAGCCGATGGAGCTATCCGTAAAGGGCTAAGTCAACTACCAGATCATCTCCATACCCTCAAGCACGAGTCTGGAGTAAAGACAGTAGCATTTAGCCCCGACGGCAAAACCATTGCTACTGCAACTGATGACAAAACTACCCAGCTCTGGGATACTACCACGGGCAAAGATATCACTACCCTCAACTACCAGAATAAGGTAATAGCAGTAGCTTTTAGTGCTGACGGTAAAACCATTGCTACAAGAAGTGAAGATAAAGTTGCCCGCCTCTGGGATGCCAAAACAGGCAATGCTATCGCTACTCTAGTCCACCAGGACGGGGTAAATGCAGTAGCCTTCAGCCCCAACGGTAAAATCATTGCTACTGCAAGTGATGACAATACTGTCCGCCTCTGGGATGCCAAAACAGGCAATGCCATCTCTACCCTAGTCCACTACTTTCCGGTAAATGCAATAGCCTTTAGCCCGGACGGCACAGCCATTGCTACTGCCAGTGATGACAAAATCACCCGCTTCTGGGATACCGCCACAGGCAAAGAATTTGCTACCCTTGACTACAAGTCCAGGGTACATACATTAGCCTTTAGCCCCGACGGGAAAGCCATTGCTACTGTCAGTGATGATAATACCGTTCGCCTCTGGGATACCAGAACCTGTAAAGAAATCACTACCCTAAAGCACCAGGATAAGATAATAGCACTAGCCTTTAGCCCCGATAGCGAAACCATTGCTACTGCAAGTGATAGCAATACAGCTCGCCTCTGGGATACCTGCACTGGTCAAGAGGTCGGTATCCTCAACCACCAGTATAAGGTAAAAGCAGTAGCATTTAGCCCCGACGGCAAAACCATTGCTACTGCAAGTGATAATAGTACAGCTCGTCTCTGGGATACCTACACCGGCAAACAAGTCGCTTCCTTTAATCACCAAGACAAAGTAAATGCACTAGCATTTAGCCCGGAAGGCAAAACTATTGTGACAGCAAGTTATGACAAAACAGCCCGCCTCTGGGATACGAATATTGCTAAAGAAGTTACTACCCTCAAGCATCAGTCCAAGGTAAATGCAGTAGCCTTTAGCCCGGACGGCAAAACCATGGCGACAGCAAGTTATGACAATACCGCTCGCCTCTGGGATGCTTACACCGGTAAACAAGTCGCTACCCTGAATTACCAGTCCAAGGTAAATGCAGTAGCCTTTAGCCCGGACGGCAAAACCATTGCTACTGCAAGTGCTGACAATACTGCCAACATCAGGGATGCTGCTACAGGCAAAGCCATCGCTACCCTCAACCACCAAGGCGAGGTAATAGCAGTCGCCTTTAGTCGCAATGGAAAAACCCTGGCGACAGCAAGTGCTGACAATACTGCCCGCCTCTGGGATACGAACACTGGCAAACAAGTTGCTACCCTCAACCACCAAGGAGAGGTAATAGCAGTAGCCTTTAGTCGCAATGGGAAAACCCTGGCGACAGCAAGTGCTGACAATACTGCCCGCCTCTGGAATGCCAAGACTGGTAAACAACTCGCTACCCTACTCCATCAGGGGACAGTAAGAGCAGTAGCCTTTAGCCGCAACGGGAAGACCATTGCGACAGCAAGTGCTGACAATACCGCGCGCCTCTGGGATACGAACACGGGCAAACAACTCGCTACCTTCAACCACCAAAGAGAGGTAAGAGCAGTAGCTTTTAACCACAACGGGAAAACCCTGGCGACAGCAAGTAATGACAATACCGTTCGCATCCATTGGGTAAGGCCAAAAGATTTAATTGCAGAAGCTTGTCGCCGTCTTGGTCGGAATTTAACAGCACAGGAGTGGCAGCAGTATATAAACAGTAGCTTGGATACATATCAGAGAACTTGCGATGAACTTCCGGTTCATTATAGTTTAATTGCAGAAGCTAAAAATTTAGCAAAAACAGGGGAAAAAGAAAACATAGAAACAGCAGTTTCTATCTTGAAAAAAGCCCGAGAATTGCAACCGGAAATCGATCTCAACCCCGATACAGAAACTATAGAAACAGAACCCGAACTTGTCGCGAACAAATTTGCTGCTTCTACTTCGGTAGAAGAGGGTAAAAAATTAGCCAAACAGGGAAATATAAAAGAGGCAATTTCTATCTTTAAAGAAGCCCAAAAATTATCACCAGGAATTGACATCAATCCTGATACAGAAACTATAGAAACAGACCCAGAAGTTGTGGCAAATAAATTCTTTGCTTTTGGCAAAATAGAAAAGGGTAAAAAATTAGCCAAACAGGGAAATATAGAAGAAGCAATTAGTCTTTATGATCGAGTACAAAAATTAGATTCGGATGTAGAAATAGATGCTGATGATTGGGGAGAATTATGTCGATCTGGCAGCTTAAACAATCAGGCTCAAGGTGTGATGTTTGCCTGTGAAAAAGCAGTAGAGTTAAGTCCTGACAAAGGGAAAATTATGGGTATTCGTGGTTTGGCGAAGGCATTAAATGGAGATTATCAGGGAGCAATTGAGGATTTTCAATTATTAGTTGATTCGATGAAAGATGAGGAGAAAAAGGCGCGAGTTAAAGGTTGGATAGAGACTTTGAAAAATGGTAAAAATCTGTTTACTTCTGAGGTATTGGAGGAGTTGAGTAGTTAGTTAGGTTAGTGGTATTACTTTAGCCCCTATTCTTGGTTTCGGGCTGAGAGCTATACTACGAGCAAATATTCTTAGATAGAGACTTTGAAAAAGGGGGAAATCCGATTACTTATGAGGTATTGGAGGAGTTGAAAAATTAGGCTTGTAATATTGCTCTAGCCCCAATTCTTGGTTTCGGGCTGAGAGCTATACTACGAGCCAATAAATATTCTTAGATAAATTAGTAGGGTGCGTTAGACGAAATTAATTATTCGCTATCAAAGGGATTTAACAATCCGTCGTAACGCACCATATTAAACAATAGACCTCTTGCAAAAGTTTTAATTATATCAATTCAAGATCTAAAATCAACAATTTCATCTCCCTCCATACCTATTCCCTATTCCCTATTCCCTGACTTCTGCAAGAAGTCTAATGAAATTCGTCGTTCCTATTGTCTGTAGTGAGGGAGATTATTAATTTCTCAAACAATTTATTATATCATGTTCGGATAATCACTTATAATAAAGTTTTTGTTTGTAGTATAGCTCTCAGCCCGAACTGTAGATAGGGCTGAGAG